>JBJEYY010000180.1:0-1625 GCA_051887095.1 Faecousia sp.
CCCTCTAACCGGGGGATTGCCACGCCAGTGTGCGCACTGGCTCGCAATGACAGCACTTATTTTGCTAAACAACAATTTGTCTGTGTGCCAAGCAAAGCCGATATGCGCAATACGTAATATCTGGGGGTTGCATTTTTAAAAATGTATGCTACAATACAGATGGATTATCACAGACATTTGTACTCCCTGGAGCGACAACATAGATTATAGGAGGCTCACCATGTCCACAAAACCCCAATATTATATCGTGGAAGCATCGGCACTGCCGGAGGTGTTCCTGAAGGTGGCGGAGGCCAAACGGCTGCTGTCCACCGGCGAAGCCGCCACAGTGAACGAGGCTACCCGCATGACGGATATCAGCCGCAGCGCGTTCTACAAGTACCGGGACGCGGTGCTGCCCTTCCAGAATATGATGACCGGGAGAATCATCACCTTCCAGCTGCTGCTCCACGATGAGCCGGGGCTGCTGTCGGAGATTCTGGGGGTGTTCGCTCAGTCAAAGGCCAACATCATCACCATCAACTCCATTGTACCTACCAACGGCACCGCCGTTGTGACCATTTCCGCGGAAACCATGGATCTGACCATCAGCCTGGAGGATCTGATGGAGAAGCTGGGGAAGACCCCCGGTGTGGTCAAGGCCGAGGTTTTGGCCGGCTGATCTCTGCCGCCCTTCGGGGCGGCTTCTTTCTGTCACAATGGGGCGCTCCCTGCCATATCATGGTGTGGAGGGATGCGGAATGCTCATCGTGCAGAAATACGGAGGAACCTCCCTGCAGGATGCCGGGAGGATTCGTGCGGCGGCCCGACGGATCACGGGGCTTGCCCAGCAGGGCGCCCAGGTGGTGGTTGTGGTTTCCGCCCAGGGAGATATGACCGATACACTCATTGAGAATGCTGCCAGGATCAACCGCCGGGGCTCGGCCCGGGAGATGGACGCTTATCTCGCCGCCGGGGAACAGATGTCCGCCGGCCTCATGACCATGGCCATCGGGGCCTTCGGCTATCCGGCGGTCAGCCTCACGGGGGGCCAGGCGGGAATCCATACCGACGGCGTTCACGGCAATGCCAGAATTCTCCGGGTGGAGCCGGATCGGATTCAAAAGGAACTGGCCGAGGGAAAGGTTGTGGTGGTGGCGGGCTTCCAGGGCGTGGACCCGGAGGGGGATATCACCACCTTGGGCCGGGGCGGCTCCGACACCACGGCGGTGGCTTTGGCGGCAGCGCTCCACGCGGACCGCTGCCAGATCTATACCGATGTGGACGGGGTTTACGACCGGGACCCGAGAGTTTATCCCGATGCCACCCGATTCGGCAGACTGGGGTATGACAAAATGCTTTCCCTCATCGAAAACGGGGCCCAGGTGCTCCACGACCGGAGTGTGGAGCTGGCCAGGGATCAGGGAATTTCCATAGAGGTACTGTCGGCTTTTTCGGGCAATCCGGGCACCATTGTGGGGTGACGGAATCATTCTAGCCAGAAACGGCATAAGATATTCCGGAAAATCCGGAGGAATGAAAAAGACAGGGAAATTGTTGTTTGTCGGAAAAAACGCTGTCATTGCGAGCTAGTGCGCACACTGGCGTGGCAATCCCCCTGTTAGAGGGGAAATGTACCGACAATT
>JBJEYY010000181.1:0-8785 GCA_051887095.1 Faecousia sp.
TCGACGCGTCAAGCACCAATTTACCGAGCAGCTGAGTAAAGCCGATAAGCACATTGTAGAATAATAAGTGTTGACACGGTGGTATAATTAAGGTACAATATGACTACCAAGTATAGGAGGAGTTTTTATGAGTCCCAATATTTCTATCCGGCCTTCCAAGGACATTCGTACCAATTACGCTCAGATTTCTGCACTCACTCGTCAGAACCCTGTGGCAATTACTGTCAATGGCAGGGAAGATACCGTCCTTCTCAGCCATGAGGATTTCCAGGATCAGATTCACTATATCAGCGAACTCGAAGCAAAACTGGCTGTTTACGCGCACCTGGCACAGGCGATGGATGATGTCAAGCTCGGCAGAGTACAGTCAGCCGATTCTGCCTTCACAGACATTCTTGCTGAACTGGAGAATCTGGAGGTATGAGTTGTCAGATCGTTTTTACTGACACGGCAAAATCGGACCTCCGGGATATTGCCGTATATCTTGCAGACCTGTCCAAGGATAAGAACCTTGCGATCCGTTTTGTGAAGGAACTCCAGGAGCAAACCGAGATCCTGAAACAATTTCCGGAGTCAGGTGCTATCCCACGGGATCGGGTACTAAAGAGCAGTGGTTACCGGTTTCTGGCGCACAAGGACTATCTTCTGTTCTATCTGTATGAAAAGGCTGAGAACAAAGTCTATGTTATGGCAATTTTCAACGGAAAACGTGACTATATGTGCGCCATGAAGAGATTTCTTTGATAACAACCAAAGCGTGAAGCGTCGATCAGAAATGGCAGGCGCTTTTCTTTTGAGGTCAAGCCCGGTGGCGTAGAAGACGGTTTTGAAGCCAGAGCGAGTCGGAGGATCTGGACATCTCCCTGATTGCCGGGGCGTATGGGGAATGGGAAGGGAACGACAAATTTGTGTTTGTAGGTGTGCGTCTCAAGTTTTGTGTCATTGCGAACCAGTCCGCAGACTGGTGTGGCAATCCCCCGGTTCGAGGGGAAACGGAACGAATACGGCCCTAAATCCTTGGGGGATTGCCACACCAGCGTGCGCGCTGGTTCGCAATGACAGCGTTTTTCGGAGCGACAAACTCCCAATTTGTCGTTCAGTTGACTTTTCAGCCGGGTGGCAAAAAGCAGTCAAGGGGACGGGTACACTGACAGTTCCTTAAAAGGTTGTCAATGTGCCCGTCCCCTTGACAATTCTTCTTTCAGGGGTTGTCCGGGGTTGGGTTCAGGACCCGGCGAAGGGTTTCTTCCAGTTTGGGGATTTCGATGGGCTTGGCGATGTGGCCGTTCATTCCGGCGGCAAGGGCGGCCTGGCGGTCCTCTTCGAAGGCGTTGGCGGTCATGGCAATGATGGGGATCTTCGCGGCGGCGGGGTCGGGCAGCTGCCGGATCCGCCGGGTAGCCTCGTAGCCGTCCATGTGGGGCATCTGAATATCCATCAGGATCAGATCATACTGTCCCGGCGGGGCGGATTGCATCTTTTCCACCGCGTCCGCGCCGTCCGGGGCGGTGTCTACCGCAAAGCCCATGCGCTGCAGAATCTCCCCGGCGATTTCCTGGTTCAGCGGGTTGTCCTCCACCAGGAGAAGTCTGCGGCCCAGCCAGCTTTGCCCGGAAGCCGCGGGCTCCCTCCTCGCGGCAGGTGCCATCTCGGCCCCGGTCAGAATATCCCGGAGCTCCGACAGGAACAGCGGCTTCGAGCAGAAGCCGGTGACGCCTGCTTCCCGGGCCTCTTCCTCAATGCTCGTCCAATCGTAGGCCGTCAGGATGATGATGGGCTTGCCGCCGCCGATGATGCGCCGGATTCTGCGCACCACCTCGATGCCGTTCATGTCCGGCATCAGCCAGTCGATGATGTACGCGTGGAATTCATCCGCGTCGGCGTCGGCGATCACTTCTCCGAGGCCCTTATCCTTTAGCTGCCGGTAGCCGTCCCAAAACGCCTCCTGGGTGATCTCCCCCCGGATGACCTGATCCCGCAGGGCGCAGACGCCCTCCGTAATCAGGGAGGTCCGGTACTTGACGTAGCTGGGGGTTTCCAAGGTGGGAGGCTGGACATAATTTGTCAAATAAACGCTGTCATTGCGAGCCAGTGCGCTTAAGTGGCGTGGCAATCCCCCGGTTAGAGGGGGAATGTATCGAAAAGTGCCCTGAAGGGTGGGAGATGTTGCGATATTTGGCGGTAATCGTTACCTGGATCCTTTCATCCGGGGGATTGCCACACCAGTCTGCGGACTGGTTCGCAATGACAGGTAATTTGGGACACATCCCTACAAACATCAATTTATCTGCCTGTTTCGGGAACCGATATTTTTCCGGAGGAAAAACAAAACCCCTTCCCGGCGGGCGGGAAGGGGAGATTATTAGCGGTAGGGCTGGATATAGCGTTCATGGCTCAGCGATTGCGGTCGGGCGTAGGCGCCGGAGACCAGGCCCAGCATGGCGTAGATGGTAACCACCGAGGAGCCGCCGTAGCTGATGAGCGGCAGGGTCAGGCCGATAACGGGCATGACGCCGATGCACATGCCGGTGTTGATCATCACCTGGAACATGAGGGCCGAGGCCGCGCCGAAGCAGACCAGGCGGCGCATATAGTCCGGGCACCGGGTGCCCACCCAGATGCACCGGGCGATGATGGCAATTTCCATGAGCATCACCAGCAGGCACCCCAAAAAGCCCAGTTCCTCGCCGATGGAGGAGAAGATGTAGTCCGTGTGCTGGGCGAAGAGGTTTCCGGCCTGGGTACGGTTGCCATTGAAAAGGCCCTGGCCCGTCAGGCCGCCGCCGGTGAGGGACTGCAGGTTAATTTTGCTGTGGAACCGGGCGCCGGTACCCATTTTGTCAAATTCAGGGTCAATCAGCACCAGAATCCGTTCCTGCTGGTAGGTGCCCAGCAGCGGCCAGACGAAGGGAATGGCCACCGCGATGGCTCCGATGGCCAGGGCGAACCACCACAGGCTTACGCCTCCGGCAAAGGCCATACCGATGAAGATGAACACGAAGATCAGCGACACCCCCGCGTCGCTGGAGAGTACCATGTTCAGTCCCACCAGCAGTCCTAAGTGCAGCACCATATGGGCAACGCTGGGTATACTGGAGATCCGGTTCTGATGGGAGGCCATTACCGAGGCCATGATGATAATGTAGGTGATTTTACAGATTTCCGCGGGCTGGATGTTAATGGGCAGCAGCGGGAAGTCCAGCCAGCTGCGGTTGCCGGTGTTGTTATCCGTTCCAAAGGGGATCAGCATCAGCAGCAGCACAGTGTTGAAGGCCACCATGGCCATCCGGTGCTCCGACAGGGTTTCCAGGTCGACGCTGGAAACCAGAGCATACATGCAGATGCCCAGCAGAATCGCCACAATCTGAATCAGAATGTAGCGCAGATTGCCGTCAAATTTGGGGGCGTTGGTGGCGCTGGCGATGACCACGCAGCCGAAGCTCGCCACCACCGTGGCCATAATCAGCAGGACCCAGTCCCCCTTCTTGGGGAAGTCCTTTAATTCTTCTATAAATCGGTGCATAAAGCTCTCCTTATGGGCGGGGGAAGATGGGAAGCGGGAATTCGAAAAATTGAGGTTTATCGGGATGCGCCACAAGTTTTCTGTCATTGCGAACCAGCGCGCACGCTGGTGTGGCAATCCCCCGGTTGAAAGGAACCAGGTAACAATTACCACCAAAAAACCGCATCAATCCCCGTTTTTTGGGTGCTTGTCGGTACATTTCTCCTCTAACTTGGGGTTGCCACGCCACTTAAGCGCACTGGCTCGCAATGACAGCTTTTTTTAGGGCGCACACTTACAAACACCAATTTGCTGCACAGCCGCAGGGTTGGCGGACGGGGGTAGTATAGCATTTTTCCGCTGGGAAGTAAAGAGACGCTCTGTGAACGGGCTATGAATTCATCAAAAGAGCGGTGAGGTTCTCCGGGGAGAAGGCGGGATGCTCGTAAACGGCATCCATCAGCGCGTCCATGTTTTCGGCGCAGTTTTCCACCTCTTTGGAGAACAGCTGGGCGTTTTCGAGGAAATTCTCCCCCAGAGCGCTGACCAGAAGGCAGCAGGCAACGATGAAGCCCCCCTTGCCCCAGTCGTCCCCCAGGTCCCGGCGCAGCCAGTAGCGCTCCGTGAGATACCGGGCAAGACTCCGGGTCAGATGATGCAGCGGGCGGGGAGCCGCCTGGGCCAGCAGCGCCGGCCACTGGGGCGTGAGAATTTCCAGGGAGGCGAAAAAGTCCGCCACGGGGCGGATTTCCCCGGAACCTTCCGGGGTGATTTCCTCGCCGGAGGCCTCCCGGTAGAATGACAGAAGGGTCTGGGCCGGGGTCAGGGCGCTGTCGCAGAGGATATTCAGCAGCTTTTCCCGCTGCGCTTTCAGAAGCTCCATTTCCGTCCGGTCGTATTCCGGAGGATCGGTGTCCGGCTCCATATTGGTCAGGGCAGGCTCCGGGGGCGACAGAAGAATGAGCCGGGCCGCCTCCGGGCAGCTCAGCTCCAGCTGCAGCTCCGCAAAGTCCCCGAAATCGTGGCGAATCCGGGGAAATTCCCGGCAGACATCGCACAGGGCCTGTTCCCCCAGCTCCGCCTGGATGCGGCACAGGCCGTCGCCGCGCCACATGGGGCAGCGGCCGTTCTCCACGGCGAATACCGTTTCTCCATCCTCCTGAGTCAGAACGCTGCGAAGCCGCTCCCCCAGGGAACCGGGCAGGTGGCGGTAGAGGGCCTCGGCCTTCCTATCCACCTGGACGCTCCACTGCTGGCAGCAGCTGTCCGGGCAGGCCGAAGCCAGACAACGGAATCGGTCATAATAGGCAGGTCTGGATACAAGCATGGAAGCCTCCTGGACAGAATGGTCACATGGTTTTAGAAGTTGACAGTTAGGGAGTCCCTTCGGGGCAATTTAAAAATATGCTTATCGGGTTAGCTCAGCAGCGCGACAAATAGGTGTTTGTAAGTGTGCATTCCAAATAACCTGTCATTGCGAACCAGTGCGCTTAAGTGGTGTGGCAATCCCCCAGTTAGAGGGAAAATGTCCCGACAATTGCCCTGAAGAGTAGGGAATGTTGCGGTTTTTGGTGGTAATTGTTACTTGGTTCCACTCAACCGGGGGATTGCCACGCCACTTAAGCGCACTGGCTCGCAATGACAGGAAACTTTGAGGCGAAGCGACAAACACCAATTTTCTGGTTTGCTGAGTGATAAGCGTTTATAAATATCCCGAAGGGATACCATAACGGTCCACTTTCAACTGTCCACTGGAGTTTACTCCTCCTGGGGGCGGATGGCGTACATGGTGTCGGAGGCGTTCTTCAGGGCCTGCTTGGAGCGCTCCACGGCGGTGCGCAGCTGCTCCAGCTGGCCCATAACCTGGTCGGCCAGGCCGAAGATGCCGCCGGAAGCGTCCTCCAGCTGCACGGTGGCATCGGCCAGGACGGAATTGGTCTGGCGGTAGATCTGTTCGGAGCGCTCCCGGGCCTGGCGCTCCATGCGCTCGGCACGGCGGTAGGCCTCCAGCTCCTGAGCCACCCCGCACTGGGCGGTGGACTGAGCCTCCTGGGCCTTGCGCTGGGCCTCCTCCAGCTCCCGCTCCATGCCGCTGCACCGGGCCTCCATGGCCGCGCGGACGGCGCGCAGCTCCTCCAGCTCTTCCTGCTGGCTGGCGCAAAGCTCCTGCAGCCGCTGCAGCTCCTCCTGGGCGCCGGGAGCGGCCTGGGCGGCCTCCAGCTGCTGGCGAAGGTAATCATTCTCCCCGGTGAGCTGGTTGACCTGGGCGTGATGCCGGGAATTGATGTATTCCAGATACTTTACCACGTCGTCCCGGTTGAAGCCGTTGAACGCGGAGCGGAAATTCTGAGGTTCAGACATAGAAAGGTCCTCCTTGGCGGGATTATTCGGATAGAAGTAAAAACGGAAAGAGAAATAGGTGTTTGCCGAATATACGCTGTCATTGCGAGCCAGTGCGCTTAAGTGGCGTGGCAATCCCCCGGTTAGTGGAGAAATGTACCGACAAGCACCCGAAAAAACGGGGATTGTTACGGCCTTTGGTGGTAATCGTTACTTGGTTCCATGGGGCCGGGGGATTGCCACACCAGCGTGCGCGCTGGTTCGCAATGACAGGAAATTTGGGACGCTGCCCGAAAAATACCAATTTATCAGATTCTTTCAGATTATAGCACAGGATGCTCCGGAAAACAACCTCTTACGACGGAAATTCCGAAGAAATTCCGGAAAAAGTCCTTGACTTTTGAAATCCTTGGTGATAAAATGGTTCAGCCGCATTGAAGAGGCTTAAGTTGGTGCGCCCAAAACACCCGCCTCAAGAGCGAGACTACACAATATAAAGTAGGTGAAAAACATGAAAGCAGTTATCGTGACCGGAGGCAAGCAGTACACCGTTTCCGAGGGCGACGTCCTGTACGTGGAGAAGCTGGGTGCTGAGGTGGATGCCACCGTCAAGTTCGACCAGGTTCTGGCTGTCCTGGATGGCGAGAACACCAAGATCGGCGCTCCCGTTGTGGAGGGCGCTGCCGTGGAGGCGAAGGTCGTCAAGAACGGCAAGGGCAAGAAGATCACCGTCCTGAAGTACAAGGCCAAGAAGAACGAGAAGAAGAAGATCGGCCATCGTCAGCCCTACACCAAGGTGGAGATCACCAAGATCGCTCTGTAATTATGACAAGATGCGAGTTTTTTACCGAGAATGACCGGATCACCGGATTCAGCGTCTCGGGTCACAGCGGCTACGCCGAGGCCGGCGCGGACATTGTCTGCGCGGCGGTGAGCGCTGTGGTTGCCATGGCGGAGGCCACCATCAACGATGTGTGCGGGGCCAAGGCCAAGGTTCGGGTCAAGGACGAGCAGGCTCGTATCACCCTGACCCTTCCCGTATCCTGCGACGAGGAGGACAGCGTCCAGGCGGTGCTCGCCGGAATGATGCTGTACCTGGCAAATCTGCGGGATGAATATCCTGATTATATTGAAGTTTTGGAGGTGTAACATATGCTGAAGATTGGCATTCAGTTCTTCGCTCACCACAAGGGCGGCGGTTCCACCAAGAACGGCCGTGATTCCGAGTCCAAGCGTCTGGGCGTGAAGCGTGCCGATGGTCAGGCCGTTCTGGCCGGCAACATCCTGGTTCGCCAGAGAGGCACCCACATCCATCCCGGTGTCAACGTGGGCATCGGCAAGGATGACACCCTGTTTGCTCTGGTTGACGGTACCGTCAAGTTCGAGCGCAAGGGTAAGGATCGCCGTCAGTGCTCCGTTTACGCGGAACAGTAATGTGCGCATAAAGGCGAAGGACTGCCGCAAACTACTTGCGGCAGTCCTTTTTTAGGGCTTGACAGAGCGATAAATTGGGAGTTTGGCGGGCTGTGTCTCAAATTACCTGTCATTGCGAACCAGTCCGCAGACTGGTGTGGCAATCCCCCGGATGAATGGAACCAGGTGACGATTACCACCAAAAATCGCAACGCTTTCCCACTCTGTAGGGCAATTGTCGATACATTTCCCCTTTAACCGGGGGATTGCCACACCACTTAAGCGCACTGGCTCGCAATGACAGCATATATTTGCCAAACACCAATTCGCCGCCCTGCTGGGGCATAGGAGGTTAGAGTATGTTCGTAGATAAAGTTCGCATCACGGTGGTTGGCGGCCGTGGCGGCGACGGGGCGGTGGCCTTCCACCGGGAGAAATATGTGGCCTCCGGCGGCCCCGACGGCGGGGATGGGGGACACGGGGGCAGTGTGATCCTCCGGGTCAACGACAACCTGTCCACCCTGCTGGATTTCCGCTACAAGCGCAAATATTCCGCCCAGCCGGGAGCCAACGGCGCGGGCCGGAAGATGAGCGGCAAGCGGGGGGAGCCCCTGATCGTAGAGGTGCCCCGGGGCACGGTGGTGCGGGACGCGGAGTCAAACCGGATCATCGTGGACATGTCCACCGGGGAGGATTTCGTTATCGCCAAGGGCGGCCGGGGCGGCTGGGGCAACGCCCACTACGCCACCCCTACCCGGCAGGTGCCGAGATTTGCCAAGGCGGGGCTTAAGGGCCAGGAGCGGGACGTGATTCTGGAGCTGAAGCTATTGGCAGATGTGGGCCTGGTGGGCTTCCCCAATGTGGGAAAATCCACCCTGCTCTCCGTCACCTCCAATGCCCGGCCCAAGATTGCCAATTACCATTTTACCACCCTGTTTCCCAATCTGGGGGTCATCTACGTGGACGAGGGCGTGTCCTTCATCATGGCGGACATCCCCGGCATCATCGAGGGAGCCGCCGAGGGTGCGGGCCTGGGCCACGATTTCCTGCGCCACATCGACCGGTGCCGGCTGCTGGTGCATGTGGTGGATGTGTCCGGCAGCGAGGGCCGGGACCCGGTGGAGGATTTTACCGCCATCTGCGACGAGTTGGCAAACTACAGCGTGAACCTGAGCAACCGGCCCATGATTGTGGCGGCCAACAAGTGCGATTTGCTTCCCCTGGACAGCGACAACCTGCAGAGACTCCGCACCGTGGTGGAGGCCGCGGGCTGCGAGCTTTACGAAATCAGCGCGGGAACCACCCAGGGCACCAAGAATCTCATGCGGGTGGTGGCGGAGCGGCTGCGGGAGCTGCCTCCTGTTACGGTCTACGAGCCGGAGTATGAGGAGCCCGGCGCCGAGGCGGTAAATCCCCAGGAGTTCATGATCGAGCACGAGGGCAGCACCTGGCTGGTCACCGGCGAGTGGCTCAGTCGGCTGGTGGAGAACATCAATTTCGACGACTACGAGTCCCGGAACTACTTTGACA
>JBJEYY010000182.1:0-1584 GCA_051887095.1 Faecousia sp.
TAAAGCCTTGGGGGATTGCCACGCCAGTGTGCGCACTGGCTCGCAATGACAGCATATATTTGACAAACAACAATTTACCTGTCTGCTGGGCCGGGACGATCTGCATGTTTGAAATTGTACCACAGGAAAGCCGAATGTCAAGGGATCCCGGGATGAACGCGGGGGAATCAGCCCTTGCGGAAGAAGGCCACGGCGATGGCGCCGGGGCCGGCGTGGGTACCGACTACGCTGCCGATGGAGGTGGTGGCGAGGCTTTCGGTTCCGTTTTCCCAGAGATCACGGCTGTCCTCAATGTATTTTGTCAGCAGAGCATCGCTGAGGCCGGTGAAGCCCAGAAGGACCGGCTTGTCAAAGTCCACGCCGCCGGCCTTCTCGATCTGCTGTACCAGCAGGTTGTTGCCCTGCTTGGAGCCCCGGGCTTTGCCCAGCATCTGGATGACGCCGTCTTTCACGGCGATGACCGGCTTGATGGAGAGGATGCCTCCGGCGAAGGCCACGGTGGCGGAGATTCTGCCGCCCCGCTTCAGGTATTCCAGCGTGTCCAGCAGGGCAACCACGTGGATTTTCTCCTTTTCCTCCTCCAGCCGTCCGGCGATTTCCGCCGCGCTGAATCCCTGATCCCGAAGTCTCAGGGCCAGCTCCGCCAGGATGCCGGTGCCAATGGCCACACTGGTGCTATCCACCACGAAGATCCGGTCCGGGTAGTCCGCCGCGGCGATCATGGCGCTCTGATAGGTGCCGGAGAGCTGGGAGGCCAGGGTGAGCACCACAGCGGTTTCGTCCCGGCGGGCCACTTCCTCAAAGACATCCGCGAAGGCGGCGGGAGTGGCCTGGCTGGTGGAGGGAAGCACGTCGCTCTCAACCAGCTTTTCGTAGAATTGCCGGTGGGAGATGGTGACGCCGTCGATATACTCCTGGTCGCCGAAGTGGACGGTGAGGGGGACGATGGTGAAGCGCTCCCGCAGCTGGGGGGTCAGATCGGTGGTGGAGTCGATGATGAGATTAACCTTCATAATGTCAGAATCCTTTCCTGCAGTATTCTTCCAGATTGGCGGATACGATGGCCAGGGCCTCGTAAAAGATTTCCCGTTTTTCCGGTGTCAGGTCGCTGCCCACCCGGTCAACGATGCGGGCAGCGGTTTCCCGGATGCTCAGGGCGGCGGCGGTGCCGGAGTCCGTGAGCTTCAGCCGGGCCCGGTAGGGGTTATCCCCTTCCCGCGTGAGCAGGCCCAGGGACTCCATGGCGGCGACGGCCCGGGAGATGTCCGCCTTGTCCCGGCCGCAGAGCTCGGACAGATTGGCGGCGGTCAGCTCCCCGTCGCGGCGGAGAATGGTGACGAGATAAAAGGCGTGGGCCCCCTTCAGGCCATAGCGCTTCATCTCCTCCCCGGCAATTTTGCTCCAGCACCGGGAAATGCTGAACAGCGCCAGGGAAAAGGTTTCAAAACGATCCATGGAATTCCTCCTTGTGCCCGCCGGCACAGCGGTAAATTGTTGTTTGAAAGGGCGCGTTGCAAATTATCTGTCATTGCGAACCAGTCCGCTTAAGTGGTGTGGCAATCCCCTTACTTAGAGGGAAAATGT
>JBJEYY010000183.1:0-8668 GCA_051887095.1 Faecousia sp.
TTGTGCCATTACACAGTTGATTGGTGTGCTGTTGGCAGATTCTATCCACAAGTTAAGCCTGTTCAAAAGCTTGCGAAAACTCATCGCGTGACCAGAAAAAGCTCCTTCTTGAGATGCCCGGGACGGGCACCTCAGCTTTGCTATGCCCTTTTGAACTCTCTCAGGTGTTTTCACGCTGGTACTTGTTTTTGGGGTTTCCCGTCGCCTAGAGGTTAAAGACTTTTACAAGTGCCTATTTGTTCTACTCTTAGTAGACAGCCTCATTCTACTGCATGTAGACAGGATTGTCAATCCCCTTCCCCTATTTTAAACAAATCTTAATAGGGCGAGCCCCCGATGCTCAGAGAAACTCCGATGCAGTATCGATATTGAACTCAAAAGAACGGACATCTACAGAATCTGTGTTTGCCCGAAATGCAAAGAACCAGGAGCAGTCGCCCCTGGTTCTAGTTCATTCGTTCAGATACTCCTGAAGCTCCTCCAGCCACTGTGGAACCCGGGAGCCTATGGTGCGCAGCTCTCCGTTACGATACTCCGCAACCAGAGTGAAGCCGTTGTCGTTGTCGTAAAACTCCGCCTCGTCACAGTACGGCAAGACCTTCGACACAGCCTCCCAGCGGCCCGCAAAGCGGCGGAGCACATCATCATGGGGAATATCATGACCTCCACGCTTTACCCGGTTCTCAATCCTGGCCAGGCTCTCCTCCGCGCTGTCCAGGCCAATATAGAACAGTCTCACATGGTAGCCCATACCCTTGACTTGTTTGGCGGTAGCTTCCGTCTTGTAGCCGGACAGGGTGGTTTCCTGGGTAAAGGATACGCCCTTATCTATGCACTCCCGAATCTTCCTAAGTGCCGCCTTACCCCCTGTGAGGGCGTTTCCGCCAAGTTCAGCGGTAATCCTGTCTACATCCACGATCACGCCCAAATCCGTGCTGCGCTCCTTCAGAACGCCCGTGAAGCTGCTTTTTCCCACGCCGTTGACACCGCCGATGATTGTATAGGTTTTCATTCCGCCACCTCCGCGGTTTTGTCCCGCTCTATTGCTTCATTGATTGAAAAAAGCCCGGAATCTTACCGATTCTGGGCTTTTTAGGTGGTACGGCGAAAGGGACTCGAACCCCCGACCTACTGATTCGTAGTCAGTCACTCTATCCAACTGAGCTACCGCCGCATACATCTGCTTCCGCAGTGCCAAAGTATAATACCACACCGTCCGAAAAAATGCAAGCCCTTTTTCAAAAAAGATTGAATATTTTTCACACACCGCCTCCCGGCTGGGCTTGACGGAAAATGGGCCATGTAGTAGAATAACGCCGGACACTTAGGGCACCCCGCCGGGAAGGAGAAGAACTATGGATCATACAGCACTTTTTGCCGCCCTTCCGGGGGCGCTTCTTCCCTGGTACGAAGAAAACCGAAGGGATCTTCCTTGGCGCGCTGACCGGGAGCCCTACCACATTTGGCTCTCGGAGATCATGCTCCAGCAAACCCGGGTAGAGGCCGTGAAGGGCTACTACGCCCGGTTCCTGGACGCCCTCCCCGGTGTGGAGGATCTTGCCAGCTGTGACGACGACCGACTCCACAAGCTGTGGGAAGGTCTTGGCTATTACTCCCGGGTGCGGAACCTGAAAAAAGCGGCACAGCTTCTCATGGAGCAATACGACGGAACCTTCCCCCGGGACTACCAGGCAATCCGAAATCTCCCTGGAATCGGGGATTACACCGCCGGAGCCATCTGCTCCATCGCCTTTGATCTTCCCACCCCGGCAGTGGACGGCAACGTGCTCCGCCTCGCGGCGCGGCTGACGGACGACCACCGGAGCGTGGACACCCCGGAAATGAAACGTGAGGTGCGTGACACCCTCGCCACAGTCTACCCCGCCCGGGCCGGGGACTTTACCCAGGCGCTGATGGAGCTGGGTGCCACCCTCTGCGGCCCCAACCGTCCCCCGGAATGCGGCGTCTGCCCTGCCCTTACGCTTTGCCTGGGATACAGGAACAAAACGGCTCCCACCCTTCCCATCCGCTCCCCCAAGCGGGAGAAGCGCCATGAGGACAGAACCGTATTCATCCTCAGCTGCAGCGGTGCCTACGCCCTGGAGAAACGCCCTGCCCGGGGCTTGCTTGCCGGATTGTGGCAGTTTCCCAACGTTTCGGGCTTTCTATCCACGGAGGAGGCCATTCAGACGCTTTCTCAAATGGGCCTGCAGCCCCGGGAACCTCGGATGGAGCTTTCCAGAAAGCACATCTTCACCCATATCCAGTGGGATATGAAAGGAATTTATATAGAGGTAGCAGCCCCCGGCGGAGGCTTCGTGTGGCTGACCCGGGAGCAAATCCGCACCCAGGCTGCCCTTCCCACGGCATTTCGTCAGTTTTTTGAGGAGCTTGACCATGTTTGATTATCATATTCATTCACGGGTATCCTTTGACGGCCACGACACCGGCTTAAGTTTGGCCCAAGCAGCCCGGGATGCGGGCCTCCGGGAAATCTGCTTCACCGATCACCGGGACTACGATCCCGGCGCGCAGGTACAAACCATGCTCTTTGATCCCCGGGACTACAGCCGGGAGTACGATTCCCTGGAAATCCCGGGTCTTAAAGTCCGCCGGGGCATGGAATTCGGGATGACTCCCGACAACCGGGGACAGTTTCAGGAGGATCTGAAGCTGCGCGCCTTTGATTTTGTTCTGGGCTCCGTCCATTTTGTGGAGGGCCAGGATGTGTATTTTGCCCCCTACTGGCAGGGAAAAACCCAGTTCCAGGCGGAGCGCCGCTACCTGGAGGAAACCCTCCGCTGTGTCACCGTTCACGATGACTTTGATGTGCTGGCCCACCTGAACTTCCTCAGCAAATCTCCTGCCAGTCCCCACCCACGACCGCTCTCCTATGGGGAACACGCCGAAATAGTAGACGCGATTCTCGAAACCCTGGTGAAAAAGGGTAAGGGCCTGGAAATGAACACCAGCGGTATCGATCGCGGCGTCGGCTTCCTGCCGGAGCGGGAGTTCTTTGTCCGGTTCCGGGAGCTGGGCGGCAAGATCGTCACAATCGGCTCCGACGCTCACCGAAGAGCGCGGGTTGGCCAGTATACAGCCTATGCCTGCGAAATTCTGTCAGATATTTTTGGGCATGTCTGCACCTTTGAAAACCGACAGCCCATTTTCCACAAAATTTGAGGCTGTCCGCCCCTCGCGGTCGAATGTTTTTCACAGAAATTCTTTCCTGTGTTGACATTCCATAAATTCCTAATTATACTATTATTCAACCAATCACTGGAGGAGACCAATCGATGGTAAAGAAATGGAATGTGGTCATTCCGAAGCTGTCCGGCGACAAGCCCCGCCGGGCATACATCTATCTTCCTGAGTCCTATTCCCAGGAAACAACCAAGCGCTATCCTGTAATGTACATGTTTGACGGCCACAACGTGTTCTTCGACGAGGACGCCACTTACGGAAAATCCTGGGGCATGAACGCCTATATGGAAAAGAGCCAGAAGCAGCTGATCATCGTGGCCGTGGAGTGCAACCACGAGGGCAATCGCCGTCTGGTGGAGTATTCCCCCTTTAATTTCCAGAATTCCGAAATGGGGAAGATCAAGGGCAAGGGCGGTGTCTACATGAACTGGCTGGCAAACACCCTGAAGCCCTATATTGACGCGAACTACCGCACCCTCCCCGACCGGAAGAATACCATTATCGCCGGTTCCTCCATGGGCGGCCTGATGGCCCTTTACGCCGTGTGTACCTACAATCATATCTTCCAGCGGGCGGCCTGCCTGAGCCCCAGCCTGTGGATCAGCCCCGGCCGGGTGCTGGAAATGGTAGCAAGGTCCCACATTCGCCGGGATACCACCGTATATATGGACTACGGTGCGTTGGAAATCTTCAACCACGCCGCCAACGAGGAGTCCATGATCTCCACCGCCCACCTGCTCATGACCAAGCGGGTGAATCTGGCCATGCGGATCGTCCCGGACGGAGATCATTCGGAGGCTTCCTGGGAAAAACAGGTCCCCATCTTTATGGAGTGTCTGGGACTGAAATAGAGCAAACAAGGAGAGAGGTAAATGGAAATTCGCTACGAGAAACATTGGAGCAGCTACTTAAACCGAGAAATGGAATTCAAGGTCTACGGCCACGGCGGCAAGAGTGTTCTGTTCATCCCCTGCCAGGGAGGCCGGTTCTTCGATTTTGAGAACTTCAAGATGCTGGACGCTTGGGCGGACTGGATCGAATCCGGACAGTGCCGGGTTTTCAGCGTGGACTGCATCGACAACGAAGCCTGGGCCGCCCAGGGCGCGGACAATCGCTGGCGCATCGAGAACCATGAGCGCTGGTACAATTATATTGTAAATGAGCTGGTGCCCACCATCCACTATATCGCCTGTAATGGCGACCCCATCATGACCTTCGGCTGCTCCATGGGCGCCATGCACGCGGCGAACCTCTATTACCGGCGGCCGGACCTTTTCGACAGCTGCTTTGCCATCTCCGGCCTGTATGACAACAAGCTCTTCTTCGGCAGCTACTGTGACGACCTGGTCTACAACAACTGCCCCTGCCTGTATCTGCAGAATATGCCCCAGGATCACTGGTATATGGATCTGTACCGCAGCCAGAAGAGCCTGATCGTCTGCGGTCAGGGTGCCTGGGAGGAACCTCTGCTGGAGAGCACCCGCTGGCTGGACACGGTCTGCCGGAGCAAGGGCATTCCCACCCGGTTTGAATACTGGGGTTACGATGTCAATCATGATTGGCCCTGGTGGTTCAAGATGGTGAAAACCTATCTTCCCTGGCTGCTTGGCTGATCCCAAACAAAGGAGAGAGAGATTATGAAAAACTTTGTATTCATTTCCCCCAACTTTCCCATGACCTACTGGAAATTCTGCCGCGAGCTCCGCAACAACGGCATGCGGGTGCTGGGCATCGGCGATTGCCCTTATAACGAGCTTCTGCAGGAGCTGCGGGACTCCCTGGACGAGTACTATAAGGTATCCTCCCTGGAGAACAATGACGCGGTATTCAAGGCCGTGGCTTTCTTCAGCTTCAAGTACGGCAAAATCGACTGGCTGGAGAGCAACAACGAATACTGGCTCATGCGGGACGCCTGGCTACGCACCGAATTCAACATCACCACCGGTCCCAAGAGCGCCGATATGTACAAGATCAAGTACAAGTCCGCCATGAAGGAGTTCTATGCCAAGGCCGGCCTGCCCACCGCCCGGTATCATCTGGTGGAAGGCTATGAGGACGCGGCGGAGTTTGCCAATATGGTTGGCTACCCCGTAGTGGTCAAGCCCGACAACGGCGTTGGCGCCAACAACACCTACAAGCTTCATAATGACGAGGAGCTCCGCTTCTTCATCGATACCAAGGACGACAACCTGTACATTATGGAGGAATTCGTCAACGGCTATGTCCAGACCTACGACGCCATCGTAGACTCCCATGGCAAACCCCTCTTTGAGTCCGGCAACGTCACCCCCTACTCCCTCATGGACATCGTCAACGGCGGCGGGGATTCCGTGTACTACCTGGTGAAAGAACTTCCGGAGGCCATCCGGGACGCGGGCCTTCGCACGGTGGAGGCCTTCGGGGTCAAGAGCCGGTTCATCCATCTGGAGTTCTTCGTCCTCAATGAGGACCAGGAGGGCCTGGGCAAGAAAGGGGACATCCTTGGTCTGGAGGTCAACATGCGCCCCGCCGGAGGCTTCACCCCCGACATGTACAACTACTCCCAGGAAACCGACGTCTACAAGATCTGGGCGGACATGGTGGCCTTTGACCGGAGCACCAAGCCCATCGGCAACCACCACTACTGCGCCTTCTACGGCCGCCGGGACGGCCGGCACTACAAGCTGGACGACTACGAGGTCATGATGAAGTACAAGCCCAAAATGGTCATGTGGGGCCGGATCCCCGACGCCCTGTCCGGCGCCATGGCCAACCAGATGTATGTGGCCAACTTCGACACCGAAGAGGAAATGCTCGCCTACTACGCCGACCTCTCCGCTACCTTCGACGAAGCCTGAGAAAAAATGCTTTCCGACCTTGCTCCGCAGGCAGGTAAATTGTTGTTTACACTACACGTTTCAAATTCCCTGTCATTGCGAACCAGTCCGCAGACTGGTGTGGCAATCCCCCGGTAAAATGGGGAAACGGAACGAAAACGGCCCTAAAACCTTGGGGGATTGCCACGCCAGTGTGCGCACTGGCGTGGCAATGACAGCATTTTTTGGATGCGCATGCGTAAACAACAATTTACCGTCCTCAGAATCATGCCGATAAAAGCGCCCGGAACCAGATTTTGATCTGGTTCCGGGCGAATCTTATGCGCCTAAATCCACCACTGCAAGGAGGATTTTGTCGTATTCCACCTGAATGGGAAGTGCCTCCACGGCGGTATCCACCATGTTGTTTGTCTTCTCATTGATCACGTCATTCTTGGCGTGGATGGGCCACTGAAGGGTCTCCCCGGAGTAGTACATGATGTGGTAGCCGAATTCCGTTTTCACAATGCCGAAATCCCCGGGTCTGCGCTGGGGGTCAAAGCACCAGGCATCAAAGGCCTCCACCATATCCCCCTCATACACATCGGTGTATAGGCCTCCGTTGGCAGCGGAGCCGGGGTCCTGGGAATGCTCCTGGGCAAGCTCCGCGAAGCTCTCCTCGGTCTGCTCTCCCTGGAGCCACTGATCCAGCAGTTCCTGGGCAGATGCCTCTCCGGCGGCCCAGGCCTCGTCCGGGAAGGCTTCGGTGCGGATGGTATCCGTGGTCGCACCCTCCGGGTACACCAGAATGTGGCGCACATTCACGGTCTTGGTATCCCTGGTCAGTCCCTGCTGGGCGTATTCCTCCTCATGCAGGGCAAACATGTCCGCGATTTCTTCATCGGTGGCAGTCAGGCCGGAGTAGAAGTTGTTGAAGTAGCTGTAGCCATGGTAGTAGACCTGCATAAACTGCACATAGTCATCAATGGAAGCGCCCGCACCCACATTATATTTGAGCAGAGCCTCCGCGCTCTCAAAGCCCTTGGAAACCGCCTCTTCCTCCATGGTCTGGGGAAGCTGGGCCAGATAATCCTTCAGATCCTGCTCCATCTCGAAGCCCTCGGCCGTGGCCTTGGCATCCAGCGCCTGATAGGTTCTCCAGGAGTTCAGCGCGCTGGCCAGGAAGTACTGCTGCCAGGTTCTTCCTTCCATGATTCCGCAGCTCTGGGTATCCATGGGCTGGGTGTAGTCCAGGCCGAAATAGGGAGCATAGGAGCCGTACTGGTTCAGGAAGGAGCTAACCTCCTGCCAGTAGTAAATCTGGAGCTGTCCCAAGGTCAGCGTATATTCCCCGGCAGCGGCGATAACCTTATCAGCAGAAGCGACTACCTCATCATCGGAGGCGCTGTAGCTTCCCTTGCAGGTTTCGTTGTCCGGGTCCCCATCCTCGGGAATGGTCGCCGGTTCCGTTTCCGCCGCTTCCGTGGCAGCTTCCGTCTGCTGAGGCTCCCCGGCGTTCCGATCCTTCATGCCCCACAGCACCAGCGCAGCCAGCACCGCCAGAAGCACAATCAAACCGGCAACCGCAGCCGCCACCTTACCGGGGGTCAGCTTCATCCCCGGCTCAATGGGCGCGGAGAGTTCTTCCTTCGCTTCCTGTTCCTTCGGTTCCTCCCCGGATGTCACTTCCTCTCCGGCATCCGCAGAACTATCCGGCTCGAATGCCTCCTGCGTAGAAATGTCCTGGGCCGCACCCTGTTCCTGCTCGGAATCGGATATCTTTTCCTCCATCGGCTCCTGAACCAATTCCGCGTTGTCCTTCCCGCAGCCAGGGCAAATTGAGCTACCCTCCTCCAGTTCCGCCTGACAAAACTTACAATGTTCCATATCGTCAATCCTCTTTCTCCGCATATGCGGCAAATCAGCCTGACTACTCTACCACGACTCTCCCTTAATTGCAAGCGAAACACAGAATGTTTACAATTCACCCTCTTTTCCCGGAAGCTTCCGGAAGAAACTGGTCAAAATGGTCGGCACTGTCCTGGAATTCCTCCAGGAACAACTTGACATGGAATCCGTCCGTTGCGGCATGATGGCAGGTAATCGACAGCGGAAGCATCATTTTCCCGCCCCGTTCAAAGAACTTCCCCGCCTCCACGGACGGGAAATAATAGGGCTTATTTTCATAGCTGTGGACGCAGAAGCCGGCAAAGGAAATCCAGGGAACGCAGGAGACCGTATAAGCGTTTTCCGGCGGCACCGTATGGTCCTGACACAACACCCCATGATGATCCCCGAAGTTTTTCTGATTTTCCAGATAGTCACGGTAAAACACACCGAAATCCTCATGAAACTCCGTCCACATCAGAGAAAACGTTTGGTCATCCTCATGAAAAGAAGCATACAGCGGCGTAAGAGAATCATAGTATCCAATTTGTCCGTCTTTCTCCGCAATTTTGAATTCGGTCTGCTGATTCAGGCATCTGGTCACGAGCCACAGGTATGCGGGAAAGAATTTGATGCCTGCCTCCCTGCAGGCCTCCTTCATCCGGGTAATATCCACATCCATGGTAAGGGAATACCCGGTAGGAGCCATCCTGGAAAAATAATATGTACTTATCGGCTTAAGTCAGCAAGCCGACAAATTGGTGTTAGAAACGTAAAAAATA
>JBJEYY010000184.1:0-8653 GCA_051887095.1 Faecousia sp.
GGGATTGCCACACCAGTGTGCGCACTGGTTCGCAATGACAGGTAATTTGCAACGCACACTTTTAAACACCAGTTTGTCAATCCATCCCCGCAGGGGATACCATAACTGTCAACTGTCCACTGTCAACTGTCAACCGGATAAGAGGTGCATACTATGGCAGACAACAAACGTGATTACTACGAGGTGCTGGGCGTCGGGAAGGACGCCGGCGCGGACGATATCAAGCGGGCCTACCGAAAGGCGGCCATGAAATACCACCCGGACCGGAACCCCGGGGATAAGGAGGCCGAGGCCAAGTTCAAGGAAGTGGGCGAGGCCTATGAGGTGCTGTCCGACCCGGACAAAAAGGCCCGGTACGACCAGTTCGGCTTCGCGGGGGTGGACCCCAATTTCGGAGAGCGCCAGGGCGGGGCCGGGTTTGACGGCTTCGGCGGTTTCGGCGGCTTCGGGGACATGGGGGACATCTTCGGAGAGTTCTTCGGCGGCGGTGGCGGCTCCCGGCGCTCCGGACAGAAAGCCCCCCACCGGGGCGAGAACGTGATGTCGAGGCTGGATCTGACCTTCGAGGAAAGCGCCTTCGGCTGTGAGAAGGAGGTCAGCTACCTTCGCATCGAGAACTGCGCCGCCTGCTCCGGCACCGGCAGCGCTGACGGCACCGTGGAGACCTGCAGCCAGTGCCACGGCACCGGCCAGGTCCGCACTACACAGAACTTCATGGGCATGCAGATGCAGTCCACCTCCGCCTGTCCCCGCTGCGGCGGACGGGGTCAGGTCATTAAGACCCCCTGTACCATCTGCAAGGGCAAGGGCAAGGTGCGCCGCAATCACAAGATTACCGTCAAGGTGCCCGCCGGTGTGGACGCGGGCCAGTCCGTCCGGGTCCGGGGCGAGGGCTGCATCGGTGCAAACGGCGGGCCCAGCGGCGACCTGCTGGTGGAAATCTCCATCCGCAGGCACCCTCTGTTCCAGCGGGAGGACCGGGATGTGGTCTGCGAGGTGCCCATCTCCTTCACCCAGGCGGCTCTGGGCGCCACCATTCAGGTGCCCACCCTGGATGGTAAGGTTCCCTTCGACATTCCCGAGGGCACCCAGACAGGCCGCGAATTCGTCCTGCGGGAGAAGGGAATCCCCGATGTGAACAATCCCCGCCGCCGGGGCAACCACCGGTTCACCGTGGTGGTGGAGACCCCCACCCACCTGACCAAGGAGCAGAAGGACCTGCTCCGCCAGCTGGAAACCGGCACCGAGACCACCCCCAAGATCAAGAAGTTCTTCGATAATCTGAAGGACCGGTTCGACGAAAAATAGTTGACAGTGGACAGTTATCCTGGCCGGGCCAACTCAACAGTCCGACAAATTGGTGTTTGTAAGTGCACGCTACAAATTATCTGTCATTGCGAACCAGTGCGCACACTCCTCCGCGCTAAGAGCCGCCTTCGGCGGTTGCGCTCTGGACGCGCCTGCGGGCGCAGTGGTGTGGCAATCCCCCGGTTGAAAGGAACCAGGTAACGATTACCACCAAAAACCGCAACAATCCCCCGTTTTTCCGGGAGCGTTTCGATACATTTCCCCACTAACCGGGGGATTGCCGCACCACTTAAGCGGACTGGTTCGCAATGACAGGTAATTTGGGACGCATCCCTACAAACACCAATTTATCCGTCCGTACAAAAAAAGTTCAGGGATGATTTGAAATCATCCCTGAATTGTCAATTTCTTCTTGTTTTTCGCTCCGGACTTTTGTATAATGGTCAAAAAACTTGGGAGGCCTTACTATGAAGCGGGGAGATTACATCAGCTGGGACGAATATTTTATGGGTATTGCCATGCTGGCGGCCAGACGGAGTAAGGACCCCAACACCCAGGTGGGGGCCTGCATCGTTTCCCAGGACAACATCATCATCTCCACAGGCTATAACGGCATGCCCAAGGGCTGCTCCGACGACGAATACCCCTGGGACCGGGAGGGGGCCGAGACCAAGTACCCCTACGTGGTCCACGCGGAGCTGAACGCGGTGCTCAACGCCAACGGCCGGGACCTTCGGGGAAGCAAGCTGTATGTGGCCCTGTTTCCCTGCAACGAGTGCGCCAAGGCCATCATCCAGAGCGGGGTGAAGGAGGTCTACTACCTCAGTGACAAGTACGCCGATTCCCTGTCCACCCTGGCCTCCAAGCGGATGATGGACTCCGCCGGGGTCAAGTACACCCAGCTAAGGCCCGGGGTCAAGTCCATTCTGCTGGATTTTATCCCGGAGGAAGAGAAATAACAGTGGACAGCTGACAGTGGAAAGCGGACAGTTGTGGTATCGCTTCGCGATGATTTTGAATATGTTCATCCGGAACAGGTCGCTGTGCGGGAAATTGTTGTTTATTGCTGGCCACTGTAGGGGGCGGTCATGACCGCCCCGCTAACTTTATGGAACAGAGCGGTAACGTTTTCCGGTAAAACCCACCGTTTTCCGAATCGAACGTTAGCGGTGCGGTCATGACCGCACCCTACATAATAGCGCATGGATAACCTGCAAACAATATTTGTCGTCCTTTTTTAATCGTCCCGAAGGGACTCCACAACTGTCCACTGTCAACTTTCCACTGTCCACTAAAAAAAGGAGGCTCCCGAAGGAGCCTCCGTATCTTATCTGTGCTTGCCCATAAAGAACAGCGCCAGGGTGCCGGGGCCGGAGTGGGAGCCGATGACCGCGCCCACGCAGCTTACGTACACATTCTTCACGCCGTACTTGCGCTTGAGCAGCCCCGCCAGGTACTCCGCGTCCTCCCGGCAGTCGCCGTGGGAGATGAACATGGTGGCGTTGTCGTAGCCCTCCCCCAGCTCTCTGGTTTTTTCCGCCAGAGCCTGGATAGCGGCCTTCCGGCCCCGGGCCTTGCCCATGCTGATCAGGTGCCCCTCGTCATCCATGTGGAGCACGGGCTTGATGTTCAGCATGGTGCCCATCACCGCCGTGGCGCCGCTGATCCGGCCGCCCCGCTTCAGGAAGAACAGATCGTCCACCGTAAACCAGTGGCACAGGTGCAGCTTGTTTTCCTCCACCCAGTCGGCGGTTTCGTCCAGGGAAAGGTCTTCATCCCGCTTGCGGCAGGTGTACCACACCAGAAGCCCCTGGCCCAGGGAGGCGCTGAGGGTGTCCACCACCCGGATCTTCCGGTCGGGATAGGCTTCCAGCAGCTCCTCCGAGGCGATCTGGGCGGACTGATAAGTTGTACTTAGCCCAGAGGAGAAGGCCAGCACCAGCACATCCTCCCCAAGCTTCAGCCAGGGCTCTATGGCCTCACGCCAGCGCTCCGGGTTCACCGCGGCGGTTTTGGCGTTTTCTCCGGCCCGGAGACCGGCGTATAGTTCTTTCAGGGTATCGTCGTTGCGGTCGTCGGTGGTCTCCCCCCGGAACTCCACGCTCAGGGGCACCACGCTGAGATTCAGCTCCTGGTACATCTGGGTGGGGAAATCACAGCAGGAATCGGTCACAATCTGAAAACGGGACATAGTTTCACACTCCATCTAATCTAGGCCACCTCCGGCAGTGCCGGAGGAACGTTTGCCCCTATAGTATACTACCCCGTCGGCCGTTTGTCACTCTCTTTTTCCCGAGGCGATTCTACCCCCGGTAGAATCCGCCCCCACCGGGAGGGGAGTGGACAGCGGACGATGGTTTTCTGCCTATCCGCTTCCCCCGCTGACAGACAAATTGTTGTTTGTACGTCTTTGCTGTCATTGCGAGCCAGTGCGCACACTCCTCCGCGCTAAGAGCCGCCTTCGGCGGTTGCGCTCTGGACGCGCCTGCGGGCGCAGTGGCGTGGCAATCCCCCGGAATAATGAAACCAGGTAGCGATTACCACCAAAAAAGCTATGTTTTCTGCTCTGTAGGGCAATTGTCGATACATTTCCCCGCTAACCGGGGGATTGCACCACAGGCATTCCCTTCGGTCACCACACCAGCGTGCGCGCTGGTTCGCAATGACAGGTAATCGGGGCACAGCCCGTCAAACACCAATTTATCGCGCTGCTGTACAAATCCGATGCGCGCTTTATCCCATATCTTACATCTATTCTCTGCCTCCGGAGGTATTTCCATGACAAATCTCTTACTCCATCTGTTTGTGAAGGACCACGAGAACACATCCGATCCCGGTGTCCGGGCGAGAATCGGCTCCATGTCCGGCGGGGTGGGCATCTGCTGCAATGTGCTCCTGTTCGCCTTCAAGCTGCTGGCCGCTCTGCTCAGTGGGTCCGTGTCCATCATGGCGGACGCCCTGAATAACCTGTCCGACGCCTCAGGCTCCATTGTGACCCTGGTGGGCTTCCGGCTGGCCAACCAGCCGGCGGACGAGGAGCATCCCTACGGCCACGCCCGGTTTGAATACCTGAGCGGTCTGGCGGTGAGTGTGCTCATCATCCTCATCGGCTTCGAGCTGGCCAAGTCCTCCCTGGACAAAATCCTCCACCCCGCGGCGGTGGAGTTCACCTGGGTCACGGCTGTGGTGCTGATTGCGTCCATCGGGGTCAAGTCCTGGATGTATCTGTTTAACCGGGGGCTGGGAAACCGGATTCATTCCGCCTCCCTCCACGCCACGGCCATGGACAGCCGCAATGACTGCATCACGACCTCCGCCGTGCTGCTAGCGGCTGTGGTGGAGCGGCTGACCTCCCTCCGGGTGGACGGCTGGATGGGCATCGCGGTTGCCGTTTTCATCCTCTACAGCGGCTGGAACCTGGCCCGGGAGACCATCTCCCCGCTGCTGGGTGAGAACGCCGACGAGGAGCTGCGCCAGAAAATCGTGGACTACATCGCCTCCCAGCCCCGGGTGCTGGGCTACCATGACCTGATGGTCCACGACTACGGCCCGGGCCAGCGGTTTGCCAGCCTCCATGTGGAGATGGACAAAAATGAGGACCCCCTGGCATGCCATGAGCTCATCGACGACATGGAACGGGAGTGCCTGGAAAGCCACAATGTCCACCTGGTGATCCACTATGACCCCGTGGTCACGGATGATCCGGAACTTACGCATCTGCGGGAGGTGGTGAAATCCCTGCTCACCATCAAGGATCCCCGGCTGACCATCCATGATTTCCGCATGGTGCCCGGGGAGGGACATACCAATCTGATCTTTGACGTGACGCTGCCCCTGGAGCTCCGGGGCCAGGAGGCCGAGCTCCGGGCAGCCCTGGAGCAGGCCCTGAGCGCCCTGGACGGCCGCCGGTACAACTGCGTCATCACCTTCGACATGGCACCGGCACAATGAGATAAGAGAGAATAGAGAATAGAGAATAGATAATAGCGAATAGTGACGGTATCACTTCGCGATGAATATCAAATGGAAGGGTATTCTTCCGAGGTTCGATAAATTGGTGTTTGTCGAATATACGCTGTCATTGCGAGCCAGTGTGCGGACTGGTTCGCAATGACAGGAAACTCGAAGGCGGACCGCTAAACAACATTTTACCGAGCAGCTGAGTAAAGCCGATAAGCACATTCTCTTTTATCCATTATCTCTTATCTAAAAAGATCCCGCCGGAATTTTCCGGCGGGATCTTTTTTTATGGAATAGAATTACAACTGGGGACCGGCGGCGACCAGGGCCTTGCCGGCGTCGTTGCCGGTGTACTTGACGAAGTTCTTCACGAACCGGCCGGCCAGATCCTGGGCCTTCTCCTCCCACACGGCCACGTCCGCGTAGGTGTCCCGGGGATCCAGGATGGCGGGGTTCACGCCGGGAAGGCTGGTGGGAACCTCCAGGTTGAACATGGGGATCACCTTGGTCTCGGCCTTCAGGATGGAGCCGTCCAGGATGGCGTCGATGATCCCGCGGGTATCCTTGATGGTGATCCGCTTGCCGGTGCCGTTCCAGCCGGTGTTGACGAGGTAAGCCCGGGCGCCGTTGGCTTCCATCTTCTTCACCAGCTCCTCACCGTACTTGGTGGGATGCAGCTCCAGGAAGGCCTGGCCGAAGCAGGCGGAGAAGGTGGGAGTGGGCTCGGTGATGCCCCGCTCGGTGCCGGCCAGCTTGGCGGTGAAGCCACTGAGGAAGTAGTACTGGGCCTGCTCCGGGGTCAGGATGGACACGGGGGGCAGCACGCCGAAGGCATCGGCGGACAGGAAGATCACGTTCTTGGCAGCGGGGGCCGCGGACACGGGACGGACGATCTTCTCAATGTGGGTGATGGGATAGGACACGCGGGTGTTCTCGGTGACGGACTTGTCGGCGAAGTCGCACTTGCCGTCCTCGGCAACGGTCACGTTCTCCAGCAGGGCGTTGCGCTTGATGGCGTTGTAGATGTCGGGCTCGGACTCGGGGTCCAGGCCGATGACCTTGGCGTAGCAGCCGCCCTCGAAGTTGAACACGCCGTTATCGTCCCAGCCGTGCTCGTCGTCGCCGATCAGCAGACGCTTGGGATCGGTGGAGAGGGTGGTCTTGCCGGTGCCGGAGAGGCCAAAGAACAGAGCGGTGTTCTCACCGTTCATATCGGTGTTGGCGGAGCAGTGCATGGAGGCGATGCCCTTCAGAGGCAGGTAGTAGTTCATCATGGAGAACATGCCCTTCTTCATCTCGCCGCCGTACCAGGTGTTCAGGATGACCTGCTCCCGGGAGGTGATGTTGAAGGCCACGCAGGTGCTGGAGTTCAGGCCCAGCTCTTTGTAGTTCTCCACCTGAGCCTTGGAGGCGTTGTAGACCACGAAGTCGGGCTCGAAGGTCTTCAGCTCCTCCTCAGAGGGGACGATGAACATGTTCTTGATGAAGTGAGCCTGCCATGCCACCTCCACGATGAAGCGGACGTTCATCCGGGTGTCGGCGTTGGCGCCGCAGAAGGCGTCCACCACGTAGAGCTTCTTGTTGGACAGCTCCTTGACAGCCAGGTCCTTCACGGTGCCCCAGACGGCCTCGCTCATGGGATGGTTGTCGTTCTTGAACTCGTCGGAGGTCCACCACACGGTGTCCTTGGAATTTACGTCCATGACGATGTACTTGTCTTTGGGGGACCGGCCGGTGTAGATGCCGGTCATCACGTTGACGGCGCCCAGCTCGGTCAGCTGGCCCTTCTCGTAGCCTTCGAGAGTGGGGTCCATCTCGGCCTGGAACAGCTCCTCGTAGGAGGGGTTGTGGACAATCTCCGGGGTGCCGGTGATGCCGTACTTGCTCAGATCAATCTGTGCCATAGCTGCAATTACCTCTTTCGTAAGATTAATATGGTATATGTGGAAAATACCTCCGGAAGTTCCTGGAAGGTATCCCATATCATGCAATCTTATCATACACGAAAACTGACGAAAAATCAATACTTTTTTATTGATAGGATGGAAAGATAAATTGTTGTTTAGCATATTTACGCTGTCATTGCGAGCCAGTGCGCACACTGGTGTGGCAATCCCCCGGTTGAATGGAACCGGGAAACGATTACCGCCAAAAATCGTAAGGTTTCCCCAGTCAGCAGGGCGATTGTCGATACATTTCCCTTCTAACCGGGGGATTGCCACACCAGTCTGCGGACTGGTTCGCAATGACAGGTAATTTGTAACGCGCCCTTTCAAACAACAATTTATCTTCCCGCTGAGCATATTCGCTTTTCCACCCTTCCCTTTACTTTTCGGCGGAATTCTGTTATTCTAATGCCCAGAAAGGCTGTGACGGGATGAAAACGAAAAAACTGGTGCTTTTGGGGCTGCTCAGCGCCATTGCCCTGACCATTTTTATGCTGGAGGCCCAGTTGCCGCCTCTGCTTCCCCTGCCCGGGGTGAAAATCGGGCTTGCCAATATCGTCACGGTGTTCACCGTGTTCGTCCTGGGACCCAAGGAGGGTGTGGCGGTGCTGACCGTCCGGGTGTTCCTGGGGGCGGTGTTTGCCGGGAATTTCAGCACCATTTTCTACAGCGCGGCAGGAGGCGCATGTGCCATTGCCGTGACGATCCTATTAAAAAAGGTACTGAAGCTGAATCAGCTCTTCGTTGCCGGGGCCCTGGGGGCCGTGGCCCACTCCATCGGACAGATGGCCGCGGCGGTGGTGATCTCCGGAACGCCGGAGCTTGCGGTGTATCTTCCCGTGATGATCGGAATCTCGGTGGTCACGGGGCTGTTTACGGGCTTAAGCGCCCAATTTCTCATCAATCACGGAGGCCGTCTATGGAAAACCTTTTTGCAATGACCTTTACGGCGGAGCAGGTCAATGCCATGTCCAACCTGGGGCTGGCCCACATCGGGGACGGCGTTTTCGAACTGCTGTGCCGCAGCTACCTCTGCGCCCGGGGGGAGAAAACCGTGGAGCGGCTCCACCACGACACGATTCAGCTGGTGAAGGCCCCGGCCCAGGCTGCCTTCGCCGACCGGCTGCTGCCCAGGCTCACCGAGGAGGAGCTGGCCTTCTACCGCCGGGGCAAGAACGCCCATGTCCACGCCGTCCCCAAAGCCGCCACCCGGGAGCAGTACGCCAAGGCCACCGGCCTGGAGGCTCTGTTCGGGGCATTGTACCTCATGGGCAGAACAGAGCGGCTTAATGAACTGTTTCAATTGACAATTGACAATTGACAGTGGACAATTACCCGCGGAGGAATGGGGAACGACAAATTGGTGTTTGCAGGTGTGCGTTGCAAATTACCTGTCATTGCGAACCAGTCCGCAGACTGGTGTGGCAATCCCCCGGTTA
>JBJEYY010000185.1:0-8650 GCA_051887095.1 Faecousia sp.
TAAAGGCTTGTAAGAAGTTATAAGACGATTTCCGTCTATAAAATCAATAAAAAATGCTGTCATTGCGAGCCGGTGCTCACACTGGCGTGGCAATCCCCCGGATATTCAGAGAAGTCCGAAAAACGGGGATTCCGTCTGTATTAGCGGCCTAAATAGTTGGGGGATTGCCACACCACTTAAGCGGACTGGTTCGCAATGACAGTCCTATTTTAGTGCGCCAAACAACAATTTATCGGATTATGCAAATTTCAGAAAGCTGAGGGATCGGAAATGGAACGTGTATGTGAATTTTTGAAGAATGCAGGAGTTTACTATCTTGCTACGGTGGAGGGGGATCAGCCCCGGGTGCGGCCCTTTGGGACGGCCCATATCTTTGAGGGGAAGCTGTACATCCAGACAGGCAAGGTAAAAAGTGTGAGCCGTCAGCTGGCCGCCAATCCCAAGGCGGAAATCTGCGCCTTCCACAAGGGAACCTGGCTGCGCATTGCCGGGGAACTGGTGGAGGATGACCGGGTGGAGGCAAGAAAGTCCATGCTGGATGCCTACCCCAATCTGCGGAACATGTACAACGAAAACGACGGAAATACCCAGGTGCTGTATTTCCGCAGCGCGGAGGCCACCTTCTCCTCCTTCACGTCTCAGCCGGAAACGGTGCGCTTCTGATGACGATGGAAAAGAATCTGACCACCGGCGGGGTGTTCCGGACGCTGCTGGGCTTCTCCTTGCCTTTTCTGCTGTCCTATTTCCTGCAGACGCTGTACGGCATGGCGGATCTGTATATCATCGGGCAGTATTGCGGCGTGGAGAGCACCACTGCTGTGTCCATCGGCAGCCAGGTGATGCACATGCTGACGGTGATGATCGTGGGCCTTGCCATGGGCTCCACGGTGCGCATCGGTCAGGCTGTGGGGGGACGAAAGTACGAGGAAGCCTCCGAGGCGGTGGGCAATACGGTAACGCTGTTTTTGGGCGTGTCCCTGGGGATTACGGCGCTGCTGCTGGCCCTGGTGCGGCCCATCGCGGCGGTGATGTCCACCCCGGAGGAGGCTGTGGAGGGAACAATCCGTTATCTCACGGTGTGCTTCCTGGGGATTCCCTTTATCACCGCCTACAACATCATCAGCTCCGTGTTCCGGGGTATGGGGGACTCCAAAAGTCCCATGTACTTTGTGGCGGTGGCCTGCGTGACCAACATCGCCCTGGACTATCTGTTTATCGGCGGGCTGGGCCTGGGCCCGATGGGGGCCGCACTGGGAACCACCCTCTCCCAGACGGTCAGCGTGCTGGTGTCCTTAGGTGTGATCCGCAGGAGGGGGACGGGCATTTCCCTTCGAAGGGCCGATTTCCTGCCGAAACGGAAGGTCATGGGCGCGCTGCTGCGGGTGGGGGTGCCGGTGGCGCTCCAGGACGGCTTCATTCAGATCGCGTTCATTGTGATTACGGTCATTGCCAATCAGCGGGGCTTGAACGATGCGGCTGCGGTGGGCATTGTGGAAAAGATTATCGGATTTCTGTTCCTGGTTCCGTCCAGTATGCTTTCCTCGGTTTCTGCCCTGTGCGCCCAGAACATCGGCGCCCAGCGGCATGACCGGGCGAAAAAGACCCTGGGGTATGGAGTTGCGCTGTGCGTGGGCTTTGGCCTCATCTGGGCAGGGGTGATGGTCCTGGCGGCGGAGTCCTTTGTGGGGCTCTTTGCCCGGGATCCGGAGGTGATCCGGATGGGCGGACAGTATATGCGTGGCTATGTGTGGGATTGCGTTTTCGCGGGAATCCACTTCTGCTTCAGCGGTTATTTCTGTGCCTACGGGCTGTCGGGCTTTTCGTTCCTGCACAACAGCGTGTCCATTGTCTGCGCCCGGATTCCGCTGGCATATCTGGCCTCCAAGGCATTCCCGGATACCCTGTTTCCCATGGGTCTGGCAACCACCACAGGCTCGGTGGTGTCCGTGGTCATCTGTGTCGTGGTGTTCGTCTGGATGCAGCGGAGGATGAAACGGGAGGGAACATTTCGGACAGTAGGAGAATCGTAAATTGTTGCTTACAGCACGAAAAAAGAAGTTGTCATTGCGAACCAGGCCGCAGCCTGGTGTGGCAATCCCCAAACTTTTCAGGATGCTAACATAGACGCAATTCCCGTTTTTTGAGTTCCCGGAAGATCCGGGGGATTGCCACGCCAGTGTGCGCACTGGCTCGCAATGACAGCGTTTTTTTGAATGCGCACCTGTAAACAACAATTTCTATTTGTAACGCCCCCATCCGGGTTGGATGGGGGCGTTGGTTATTCGGAGAGGACGGGGACTGCGTGGTCTTGATGCTCCAAAATCGTCAGTCATCTGAGGGAGCGGAAAGGTATGCCTTCTTCCCGGAGAGGACGGAGCCGGATTTAGAGCGGGTACGGGACAGGGAAGCATCGGTGAAGCTGCCCTGTTTCAGGGTGTAGCCGGATTGCTTCAGAACACGGGAAATGGCTTCGGAGAAGGCTTTGTCCAGGCCGCCGCGCCGGAGGAGCCGGCGGAATCTGCGCAGGGTGGTTTGATCCGGAACGGTTTCGGTGAGGAAATCGATGCCGGTGAATTTGCGCATACAGTAGCTGTCGTAGATGGCGTCCTCCGTGGCGGCATCGGACAGGTGAAACCAGGTCTGCAGCAGGTACATCCGCAGCATCTTTTCCGGGGACATGGGGGGACGGCCCCGACCGCCCTTGGGGTAGCTGGGGAGAATGGCATCCACCCACTGCTGCCAGGGGATCAGCTCCTCCATGGTGTCCAGGAAGACCTCCCGCCGGGTTTTCTTCTTGCGAAGGCTGTACTCAAAATCACTGATGGTCTGCTGCTTCATACTCCCACCGCCGTTCCTATGCAATATCGACATTATAGCACAAATTTCGAAGGAATGGTAGAGGGAAATCGGCGGATTTTACAAAAAATACGGAATTGCCGGTTTGGGTAGTTCGGAAAATTGTTGTTTGTAAGTGTGCGAAACGAATGAAACTGTCATTGCGAACCAGGCCGCAGCCTGGTGTGGCAATCCCCCGGATGTTTAGATACCCCCAGGAAACGGTACGTTTCGTCCACGATAAGGCCCTAAATCCTTAGGGGATTGCCACAACCAGTGTGCGCACTGGTTTCGCAATGACAGTTCTCTTTCAGCGCGACAAACAACAATTTGTCGACTTGTCGGTTTTGCGGTCATCCTTTTGAAAACCGCTGCCAGCTGAGGACGGTTTCGCTGAGGCCTGCCAAATCCAGAACGCCATTGGCGAAGCCCTTGCGGACCAGCTCCTCGGGGAGGTATTCATCGTACTTGTCAAAGAGGGGCAGCTCCTTGGGGTACACCAGCTCCAGGGGGTCAATGGGCTTCTGAATCTCTTCCAGCAGCACCCGAAAGAAAGTGCGCCCATCAGCCTTCATGGTAAACTGCATGTAGTAGGGCCGGGCGGAGTCCAGATTCCGCAGACCCAGGCGCTCTGCGCATTTGATTTTCAGGAACCGCTCCATGGCGAGAAAGGTATAGGTTCCCACCCAGGGAAGCAGACACCACATGGTTCCTCCCAGGTTGATGAGGGGCTGCTCTGCCGCGCCGGAGTGGGCGGCGGTGAAGCGGGCCTGCTCCAACCGTGCCACGGCGTTTTTCATCAGGTAGGGATAGCTCCGCTCCTCCTGAAGCACCCTGCGCATCCGCTGCAGAATCTTGGTATGCAAATCACCGGGGCAGAGGCCAAAGTAGGCGGGGATGCTGCCCCGCACCTGCTCGCAGTAGACCAGGTGCCGCTTGTGATCCACATCCAGGACCACCCACACATGGCCCGCGATGGCTAATTTCTCCCCGACGGGAGGCGGCAGCACCACGGTGCCCAGCTCCTGGGAGTCACAGCGGACGGTGTACTCCTCGTTCTCCTGAAACACACCGTAGAATTTGAAGGAATTCACCACCCGCTCCCCGGCAAGGCCCACGATCAGGCCGCCCTGGTCGGTGGTCTGGATGTGGTCTGTGGAAATCAGGTGCCGCAGAAGCACCTTGTAATCCTCCTGGCTGATCCGGCGGAAGTAGGAAAGGCGAAGCACCCGGTCAGCCAGGGCCCGGGGGGACAGCTCCCCGCAGGAGGCCAGGGTGGACATGGTCTGGTGGTAGAGAAGGCTGTAGGGAAGCCGGTCCAGGCGGGGCGGCTCCACCCAGCGCTCCTCCAGGTACAGCTGCACCAGGGCGATGCCCTGCAGCAGCTTCCAGGGGATGGTGGAAGGGAGCATGGCACGCATCTCCGGCTCGTCTTCGCGCATGACGAACCACATCTCCGGGGGCTGCTCCCTCCGCCCGGTGCGGCCCATCCGCTGCAGGAAGGAGGACACCGTCCAGGGGGCGTCGATCTGAAACGCCCGCTCCAGACGCCCGATGTCAATGCCCAGCTCCAGGGTGGCTGTGGTTACGGTGGTCATGTACTGGGAATCGTCCTTCATCACCGCTTCGGCGGTTTCCCGGAAGGAGGCGGATAGGTTGCCGTGGTGGATGAGGAACCGGTCCGGCTCGTGGTTGCGCTCGCAATACTGCCGCAGGGTGGTGGTGACGGTTTCGCACTCCTCCCGGGAGTTGACGAACACCAGGCACTTTTTCCCACGGGTGTGCTCAAAGATGTAGCCCAGCCCCGGGTCGGCGTTGGCGGGGGCCTGGTCGGTCTGCTCCTCCAGAACGGGCAGGGCCTCGATGTCCGTCCGGTTCTCGCCGGCCTGGACATCCTTCACATAGAAATGCTCCATGCTCAGCCGCCAGCGGCTGCCCTTGGCCTCGATTTTGGGGATGATGGTTTTCCGGCCGGTGCCCAGGGCCAGGAATTCCCCGGTGCCCTCCGGGTCTCCGATGGTGGCGGAGAGGCCGATCCTCCGGGGATTCACCCCGGCCAGGCGGGAGAGCCGCTCAATGAGGCACAGGGTCTGCCCGCCCCGGTCCCCCCGGAGCAGGGAATGGACCTCGTCAATGACCACGAACCGCAAATCCCCAAAGAGCCGGGGAATGGCGGAGTGCTTGTGCAGCAGCATGGACTCCAGGGATTCCGGGGTGATTTGCAAGATACCGGAGGGGTGCTTCATCAGCTTTTCCTTATGGCTCTGGGCCACATCCCCATGCCAGTGCCAGACGGGAATCCCCGCTTCCGCGCAAAGGTCGTTGAGGCGGGAGAACTGGTCGTTGATCAGCGCTTTCAGGGGGCCGATGTAGATGCAGCCGATGGAGGCGGGCGGGTCTTCGGAAAACAGGGTGATGATGGGAAAGAAGGCGGCCTCGGTTTTGCCGGAGGCGGTGGAGGCGGTGAGGAGGATGTGGTCATCGGTATTGAAAATGGCCTCCCCCGCGGCCACCTGGATGGCCCGAAGGTTTTCCCAATGATTGCGGTAGATAAACTCCTGGACGAAGGGTGCGTAACGGTCAAAGGTTCCCATAGACTACCTCAAAAACGGATATAGAAAATTGCGTTGCTGGAAGATAAATTGTTGTTTACAGTATGCGTTCCAAATCTTCTGTCATTGCGAACCAGCGCGCACGCTGGTGTGGCAATCCCCCGGTAAAATGGGGAAACGGAACGAAAACGGCCCTAAATCCTTGGGGGATTGCCACGCCAGTGTGCGCACTGGCTCGCAATGACAGCGTTTTTTGTGCGTTAAACAACAATTTATAGTTCAAATTCCGCGAAATTGGGGGAGGTTTCTTCCTCCTCCACGGCGTTTTGGGCGAAGGTGAAGCGGTCACTGCCCAGGAGCTCCCGGACCTTTACCCCGGGGTTCTGGTACACGATATCCAGCACCTGGATAAAGTCCCGGATGACCTCCCGGGGGGTGATATGGGTGTCCGCGCCGATGCGGCCGAACTCAATCTGGATGAAGTCCACCATATCCTGCTGTGTGACGATCTGGGGATATTCGTACAGTCCCGCGTGGATGTCCGCCAGCTTCTCAATGAGGATCAGCATTTCCTCGTGGGTCAGTGGCTGCAGGCGGATGACCGGGGAAAGCATATCCTTGTGCTCCCCGGTGAAGTGGCCCTCGGCCAGCCGGGAGCGGAGGGCCTCATAGCTGTAGACACCCCGGCGGGGATCCTCCATGCACTGGGGGGTGCCGCAGAGGATAATGCCGAAGTGCTGGGCCTTGCCCTGCATGGTGTCATTGTACATGGTGAGAATTTTTTCATAGTTATACTGCCGGGTAATGGCGTTGGGAATCTTGTAAATGTTCACCAGCTCGTCGATGAGCACCAGCATTCCGGCGTAGCCCGCCTGCTTAAGGAAGGCGGCGAACAGCTTCAGGTATTCGTACCAGTCGTCGTCGGTGATGACGATGTTCACCCCCAGCTCCTGCCGGGCCTCGGATTTGGTGGGGTACTCGCCACGGAACCATTTGAGCACCTTGGCCTTTAGGGCGTCGTCCCCCTGAATGTGGGCCTCATAATAGAGCGTCAGAAGCCGGACAAAGTCAAAGCCGTGGACCATCTCGTTCAGGGAGTAGATCACCGCGGAAATCCGCTTCTCCACCAGCTTTGGAAGGCCCGGATCCGTGACGCTGAGGCCGGAGGAGGCCATGACCTCCTGCTGCACAGAGCTGATCCAACGGTCCAGGATCAGCGACAGAGCGCCGCCCTCGGGCTTGGTCTTGGTGGACATGTTCCGGATCAGTTCCTTGTAGGTGGCAAGGCCCTGGCCCCGGGTGCCCTGGAGCCTCCGCTCCGGGGACAGGTCCGCATCTACCACCACGAAGTTTTTTGCCATGACGTAATTGCGGATGGTCTGCAGCAGAAAGCTCTTGCCGCTGCCGTACTGACCTACGATGAAGCGAAAGGAGGCTCCTCCGTCAGCCACGATTTCCACATCCCGCAGCAGGGCGTCAATTTCATCCTTGCGCCCCACGGCCACATATTGAAGCCCCACCCGGGGCACAACGCCGCCCTTCAGGGAGTTAATCAGAGCCTGGGCGATTCGTTTGGGTATTTTCATGGGCGTACCATCTCTTTCAGTTCATCAATATAGTCTTCCACGATCTCCGGGCGGTCATTCAGTTCCAGAACGGAGTCCGCAAAGGAGTCGTAGAGCTTCTCGTTGATGCCGTCCGCCAGAACGGACAGCAGATGCCCTTCGGACTGGACCCAACCCAGGTCTCCTCCGTAGAGCAGGCAGTGGAGCAGGCGGTATTCCGCCTCGTCCAGGGGCGTATCCGGGGCAGGTTCCGGGGCGGATATCTCCGGGGCCTGGGGCTCCTCCGGCTCCAGCTCCTCCGCCACGGTAAGCTTGTCCCGGGTCAGGGCGGCGTCGGAGCGGATGGCGGAGAGCCTGGAAAAGTCAATGGTGATGATCTTTGCTTTGGCGGCTTCCTTTTCTGCCAGAAGACCCCGGATTTCCTCACCGATCAGCTTCAGGAGCCATTTGGTGTCCGTCTCGCACTTGACCGGATGGCCGTAGCCGTATTCCTGACGCATGAGGGAATCGATGGTTTTCACCAGCTGGCTCAGCTTGGGGTTGGGGCGCTGGTGGATGTCCAGGCGGTAGAGGGTCCAGAAGCCGTTGCGGCACCGGTAGAGGGTATACCGGCTCAGGCGGTACTCCCGGTCCCGGGACTTCTCCCGGTGGCAGAATACAGCAGTTGAGAACGGGGCGGCAAACAACTCCAGGGGTTTGCCGAAATACTGCTGAATCATCGTGTTTTTGCAGTGGGCATAGTGGTCGGAAACCTTCCGCAGCACCCGCACCAGGACCTGATCCATGTCCGCCCGGTGTTCCGCGTAAAATTTGGAGCGGTCCAGCCACTTGGTGAAGTATTTGACAGCCTCCACGATCCTATCGGGTTCCTGGGTCTGCACATCCTCCAAAACGGCCACGTAATTGTCAAAAATCGCCTGGGGCGTGGCGCAGAGCAGCCCGGGCTCCAGCTCGTAGTAGGCAGCGTATTCGTAGAGCCACTGGTTCAGATAGGAGAGGATTTTTTCGTCCAGAGCGCCGTAGTCCTTGTGAAAGCGCAGCAGCTTCTCGTAGCCATCCAGGGGGTCCGTCACGCCGATCTGGTTGAGAAGCTCATAGATATACAGGAAAGCGAAGGACAGCGAGGTTTTCTGAAGGTTCCCGGAGCGAAGCTTTGTCCGCCAGGAGAAGTAGCCCCGCAGCTCCTGATCCGAGAGAGCTTGGTAGGTGGGGTAATAGCAGATTACGCTCTTGTCAAAGGAATAGTCATCGGAATAGAACTCCAGCAGCTTCGCCTGCTTGAGAAACAGAGCGCTGCGGGAATCCCGGGCGCCCAGGCCGTTCTCCAGGGAACGTGCTGCCAGAAGCGCGGCGGGAAGCCGCTCCTTGGGCTGTTCGGGCCGGGGGCGGATGGACTCCTCCCGGAACACGGTGGAGTAGAACCACTCAGCGGCTTTCTTCATTCGGTTGGTATCCGTGGCCCTCACCCCTCGGTCAAATGTTTGGTAATATCATACACGATTGGAAGGAAACAGTCAAGGGCTGGTTGGGGATTCTTGGAAAGTTCCTCTTGGGGGAGAAGGGGAAAGGGGCTGTCTCACTAGCGCAGTGAGGCAGCCCCGAGAATACAGCGCCCGGCTCTTGCACTGTCTTTGGCTGATTCTATTATATCATATTTTGGGAATTTCTCAACTTTTTTCGATAGTTTTTGCGTAAATA
>JBJEYY010000186.1:0-8617 GCA_051887095.1 Faecousia sp.
ACCGGGGGATTGCCACACCAGTCTGCGGACTGGTTCGCAATGACAGGAAATTTGGGACGCAGCCCGCCAAACACCAATTTGTCCGCCTGTGGGGGATGTGCCTTTAGGAAAACCGAGATATCAGGAAAGAGGAAACACAATGATTGAACTGAAAAATATCGTGGTGAAATTCGACAATTTCACCGCGCTGCACAATATTAACGTCCATGTAAAGGAAGGGGAGTTCTTCACCTTCCTGGGGCCCTCGGGCTGCGGCAAGACCACTACGCTGCGTACCATCACGGGCTTCATTGAGCCGGCGGAGGGTACGGTCAGCGTCAAGGGGCGGGATATCACCCATGTGGCTATTGAGGACCGAAACATCGGCATCGTGTTCCAGAGCTACGCGCTGTTCCCCACCATGACGGTCTACGACAACATCGCCTTTGGCCTGAAGGTGAAGAAGCTGAAAAAGCCGGAGATTGACCGCAGGGTCCGGGAAATCGCCAAAAAGGTGGACCTGAGCGACGAGCAGCTGGCCAAGGCGGTCTCGCAGCTCTCCGGCGGACAGCAGCAGCGGGTGGCCATCGCCCGGGCGCTGGTGACGGGTCCCGCCATCATCTGTATGGACGAGCCTCTTTCCAATCTGGACGCCAAGCTCCGGGTGCAGCTGCGCAACGAGCTGAAGCGGATGCAGAAGGAATTCGGCATCACCACCATCTACGTCACCCACGACCAGGAGGAGGCCCTGACCCTGTCCGACCGGATCGCCGTGTTCAACAAGGGTTACATCGAGCAGATCGGCACCCCCAACGAGGTGTACAACCATTCCAAGACCGAGTTCGTATGCAATTTCATCGGCGACATCAACCGGCTCTCCCCTGAGGTCAGCCGGACGCTGGGGGCGGACCCCGCCATGCATAACTACATCCGCTTAGAGCGCATCCATGTGAACGTGGAGCCCAAGCCCACCGATGTGGTGCTCCCCGGCACCGTGGAGAGCATGGAATACTACGGCCTGTACATCAAATACACCATTAATCTGGGCTGCCAGACCATCAAGGTCATTGAAAAGAATGACGGCGTGAACATCTACGAGCCGGGCCAGCAGGTCAGGACTGTGCTGAACCCCCGGGACGTGATGGCGTATCCCGCGGAGGAGGTGGCCCAATGAAACGCCGCGAACCCATCCGGCTGGGCAAAAACACCATCATCAAGAGCGTAGGCTTCCTGCTGTACATCTACCTCTTCATCGGCTTCATGGTGGTGCCCTGCTTCAACACCTTGGCCAGCGTCTTTTCCACCGTGAAGCCCGACGGCAGCCGGGACCCCTGGGCGGTGATCCGGTTCTTCTTCGCGGGGAACATGGGCCGCTATGTCCTCAACTCCCTGAAGCTGGCGGTGTGCCTGGTGATTACGGTGAACATCGTGGGTGTGTCCATCGTGCTGCTGACGGAGTATTTTGACATCAAGGGCGCGAAGATTCTTAGGCTCGGCTACATGACCACCATGATCTACTCCGGCGTGGCCCTGGTGACGGGCTACCTGTTCCTCTACGCCGGGGACGGCATCATCACCACCCAGCTGCTCAAAATCTTCCCCAACATGAACAAGGACTGGTTCTCCGGCTTCCGGGCGGTGTGGTTTACCATGACCTTCGCCTGTACCAGTAACCACGCATTGTTTCTGCGCAACGCCATCCGGGGCATCGACTACAACACCGTGGAGGCCGCCCGGAACATGGGCGCCAGCCCCTTCAAGGTGCTGTGGAAGGTGGTTTTCCCCACATTGATGCCCACCATGTTTTCCCTCACCGTCATGACCTTCATCACGGGCCTTTGCGCCATGTCCGCGCCGACCCTGCTGGGCTACGACTCCATCAACCCGGAGATCGTGCGGCTCGCCGGTTCCTCAGCGGCGGACGAGTCCTTCCCCCAGGCGCGGGCGGCCCTCCTCAGCGTGATTCTGGCCATGTTCACCATCGTGCTGCTCACCGTTCTGAGCTCCTACGAGAGCAAGGGCCATTACCTCTCCGTGTCCAAGACCAAGGCCAAGCTGCAAAAGCAGAAGATCACGAACCCCGTGACCAACGTCCTGGCCCATATCTACGCCTATGTGCTCTTCATCATCTACATGACCCCCGTGGTGATGATCGTGCTGTTCTCCTTCCAGACCTACAAGGCCATCCGGATGCGGACCCTGGATCTGAGCCAGTGGACTATGCTCAACTACTTCGGCTCCCGGGACTATGAGTACCTGACCTCCCGGGGCACCTACAAGCTGCGCAAGGGCGCGATTTCGGGCCTGTTCTCCAACGAGGCCACCATGGGCGGAATCAAGCTCAGCTTTGTACTGTCCGCCATCGCGGCGGCGCTGGCCTGCATCATTGTGGTGGTGGCCTGCAACTACATTTTCAAGAACCGGAAGAAGCTCTCCGGCAAGGTGCTGGAGTACAGCCTCCTGTTCCCCTGGCTGCTGCCCACCATCCTGATCTGCTACTCCTACCGGACGTTCTTCAACTCCGAGAGCATCTTCTACGTGGGCGGGAAGAACCTGTACTACGCGGAAAACGTGCGGCTGCTGATCATTATGGCCTACACGGTGACGAAGCTGCCCTTCTCCCTGCGCATGATTAAGGCCAGCTTCTACGCCATTGACGAGGAGCTGGAGGACGCGGCCCGGAACCTGGGTTCCAGCCCGGTTTGGACCTTTCTGAAGGTGAAGCTGCCCATCATCCTGCCCAGCGTCCTGGCGGTATTCGCCCTGAATTTCAACGCCCTGTTTACGGAATATGATATGTCCGCCACCTTCGCCAGCTCCTACGGCACCACCTACGCCATGATTATCCAGAGCATGTGCGCCGAGGAGGGCATGTACGGCTACAATGTCAACGCCTCCGGCCGCCGGTGCGCCAGCACGGTGTTTATCATGGTGGTTTCGGGCATAATTCTGTATCTGGTCTACGGTGTGGGCGCCCGGGATCTGGGCGAACGGCTGGATGCCCGGGACCGCCGCCGAAAACGGATGGAACGCCTTACGGGGTTATTCTCCAGAAAGAAAACGGAGGTTAAGGTGTGATCGATACCATTGTATTTGATATGGGCCAGGTGCTGATTCACTGGACCGGGGAGCTGCTGCTGGAAAAGTACGGCCTGTCCGAAGAGGACAAGGGACTTCTGCTGCGGGAGCTGTTCGGGGACGTGGAGTGGATTCAGCTGGATCACGGAACCCTTGCCCCGGAGCAGGCTGTGGAGGCGGTGTGCCGCCGGGTGCCGGAGCATCTGCACGGCGTTGTCCGGGAGGTGGTCACCGGCTGGTGGCATCAGCCCATGCGGCCCATCCCGGGCATGGCGGGGCTGGTCCGGGAGCTGAAAGGCAGCGGCTACGGCATCTACCTGCTGTCCAACGCGGGCGTGACCCTCCGGGAGTATTTCCCCCGGATTCCCGGGGCGGAGTGCTTTGACGGCCTGATGGTTTCGGCGGAGGAAAAGCTTCTGAAACCCAATCCGGAGATTTTCCGGGCGCTTCTGGAGCGGTTCGGCCTGGAAGCGGAGCGGTGCTTCTTCGTGGATGATTCCCCCGCCAATGTGGAGGGGGCCATGAGTGCGGGCATAAGCGGCTGCGTGTTCAAGGGCAGCGTAAGCGAGCTTCGCCGCAAGCTCCGCAGCGCCGGCATCCGCTGTGCCGAATAAACACAAAAGCCTGAGCGTTTCAAGGAACGCCCAGGCTTTTTTCTGCGGAAGACAGACAAATTGGTGTTTGTCGCACACGCTCTGTAGGGCGCGGTCATGACCGCGCCGCCCACCTGACGCGATTGAGTACGTAAATAATACCGTAAAACGGAAGTTCTCAGTCATCCAACCGGAGCGGCGGGATCATGACCCCGCCCTACAGAGGCGGTTCTACAAACACCAATTTATCTGTCTGTCTCGGGGCGGGAGAAAAAATGCTTGACCTTTTTGCCAATTACCGTTATAACGAAAAGAAAGAGGAGGTATCGTGATGATCTGGTATGTGGAGGACGATCCCGGGATCCGGGATCTGGTGATTTACACCTTAAACGCCACCGGGTTTGAAACCCGGAGCTTTGAAACCGGGGACGCGTGCTGGCAGGCCCTGCAATCCGAGGCGCCGGAGCTGCTGCTGCTGGACGGGATGCTCCCGGGGATGGACGGGGTGGAGCTGCTGCAAAAAATGAAGCAGGACCCCCGGCTGCGGGAGATTCCCGTCATCATGGCCTCCGCCCGGGGGGCGGAGTTCGACAAAATCCGCTCCCTGGACCTGGGGGCTGACGACTACCTGGTGAAGCCCTTCGGGATGCTGGAGCTGGTGTCCCGGGTGAAGGCCGTGCTGCGCCGCTGCGGGGGCGGCAAAAAAGAGCCCCTGCTCCAAATGGAAGGTCTGGTCTTAAACCCCCGGGAGCACACCGTATCCGTGGATGACGAAAGAGTTATGTTAACCTACAAGGAGTACGAGCTGCTGAAGCTGTTTCTGAGCAATCCCGGGGTGGCCTTCACCCGGGACCAGCTGCTGGAACGGGTGTGGGACAGTGACTACCTTGGCCAGACCCGGACGGTGGACATGCACATCCGCACCCTGCGGCAAAAGCTGGGCGCCTACGGCGATCGGATCGAAACCGTGAGGAACGTGGGCTACCGGCTGGAGGGCAGACATGACGGCTAAGATTTTCCGCTCCACTGTGGCGGTGGCTCTGGTGGTGCTGCTGTGCAGCGTGGCGGTCATCATCGGCATCACCTATGACTACTTTGACGCCATGCAGCGTCAGCAGCTCCGGGATGAGCTGCGGCTGGCCGCCGCCGGGACGGAGAAGCTGGGACTTAGCTTTCTGGAGGGGACGAACCCCGGGCGCTACCGGATCACCTGGGTGGACGAAAATGGCGGGGTGCTCTACGACACCCGGGAGGATCAGACCGCCATGGAAAACCATCTGGACCGGGAGGAGATCCGCCAGGCCCTTCAGGAGGGCAGCGGCAGCGCCGTGCGCTACTCCGCAACCCTGACAGAAAAGACGGTCTATGAGGCGGTGCGCTTACGGGACGGCAGCGTGCTGCGGCTGTCCGCATCCACCGCCACCACGGCCAGCTTGCTGCTGGGGATGCTGCAGCCCATCTGCGTGATTCTCTTCATTGCCATTGTGCTCTCCGCGGTGCTCAGCCACCGGATGGCCAAGCGGATTGTGGCTCCGCTGAACAGTTTGGATCTGGACCACCCGCTGCAGAACGATGCCTATGAGGAGCTTTCCCCCATGCTGGAGAAGCTCTCCCGGCAGCATCTGCAGATCGATTCCCAGTTGAAAACCCTGCGCTGGAAAACCGAGGAGTTCCAGCACATCACCCGCAGCATGCGGGAGGGGCTGGTGCTCTTAGACAGCAGCGGCCTGGTGCTCAGCATCAATCCCGCGGCCAAGGGGCTGCTTCGGGCCGGGGAGTTTGCCGTGGGCAAGGATTTTCTGGCCATTGAGGAGGATCCGGAGGTTCGCGGCGCGGTGAACCGGGCCTATCTGGAGGGCTCCGGGGAATGCCTGCTGAACCGGGACGGAAGGCACTACCGGCTCAGTGCCCAGCGGATTGCTTCGGAAGGGGAGTACGGGGGGGCCGTGGTGCTGACCCAGGACGTGACGGAGCAGCTTCAGGCCCAGCGCAGTCGGCAGGAATTCTCCGCCAATGTGTCCCACGAGCTGAAGACGCCGCTGCAGTCCATCATGGGAAGCGCCGAACTGCTGGAACAGGGGCTGGTGAAGCAGGAGGACACTCAGAAGTTTGCGGGGCTGATCCGCCGGGAGGCGGAGCGGCTCTACCGGCTGGTGCAGGACATCATCAACCTGTCCCAGCTGGACGAGGGGACCCCCATGCCCCGGGAGGAGGTGGCGCTGCTGCCCCTGCTCCGGGAAACCGCCGCCGGTCTTGCCTCCGCTGCCGAAGAGAAAAAGGTAACCCTGGAGGTCACGGGGGAGGACTGCGTGGTGTCCGGCGTTCCCCGGCTTCTGGGGGAGATTGTGTTCAACCTGATGGACAACGCCATCCGCTACAATGTGCCCGGGGGCAGTGTCGCGGCCTGCTGCCGCCGGGAAGGGGCGGGCGTGCTGCTCACCGTTTCCGACACCGGCATCGGCATCCCGCCGGAGCACTTAAGCCGGGTCTTTGAGCGGTTCTACCGGGTGGACAAGAGCCACTCCCGGGCCTCCGGAGGCACAGGACTGGGGCTTGCCATCGTCAAGCACGCGGCAGAAATCCAAGGTGCGGAAATCCACCTGGAGAGCACCCCCGGGAAGGGCACCATGGTGACCGTGACGTTCCCGTAGCAGCGGGAGAGATTGGCAAATTGGTGTTTGTCGGCTTCGCCTCCAAGTTTTCTGTCATTGCGAGCCAGTGCGCACACTGGCGTGGCAATCCCCCGGTTGAATGGAACCAGGTATCGATTACCACCAAAAATCACAACGTTTTCCCACTCTGTAGGGTAATTGTCGATACATTTCCTCTTTAACCGGGGGATTGCCACACCAGTCTGAGGACTGGTTCGCAATGACAGGATACTTGGGACGCATTCCTACAAACACTAATTTGCCGAACTGTCAAGGAAAGCCGGTAAGCATCCTTATCTTATATCTCTTCTCTTTTCTCTTTTATCTCCTCCTCCCCCGCCCGGTTGGGCGGGGATTTTACATGGATTTTACATGAATTTTTCATGGCCTAAATGGACTTGGGGCTGAGGCCGGTCTATAATGGAGACGGGATACCGGATGATTCCCGGAAAGGCGGGTTACAATATGAGTATGTATATCCTGAAAATTATCTCCTTGCTGGGGGGACTGGCGCTGTTTCTCTTCGGCATGGATGTGATGAGCAAGTCCCTGGAACGGCTGGCGGGCGGACGGCTTCAGACCATTCTGGCGAAAATGAGCTCCACGGTGCCCAGGGGTTTCCTGCTGGGTCTCGCGGTGACCGCAGTGATCCAGTCCTCCAGCGCCACCACGGTGATGGTGGTGGGCTTTGTGAACTCCGGCATCATGACCCTGAAGCAGGCCATCGGCGTGATTATGGGCTCCAATGTGGGCACCACGGTGACAGCCTGGATTCTCAGCCTGTCCCAGCTGGAGGGGGACAGCTTTCTGGTGCAGCTGTGCAAGCCCTCCACCCTGGCGCCGCTGCTTGGCACCGTGGGTATTGTGCTGTATATGTTCTCCAAAAATCCCGGCAAGCAGGGCGTGGGCCAGGTGCTGCTGGGCTTTCTTACCCTGATGACCGGAATGCAGCTTATGAGCGGATCCATGAAATTCCTGGAGAATGAGGCCTGGTTTGCCAGGCTTATGGTGTCCTTCTCCAATCCGCTGCTGGGTATCCTGGCGGGGGCCGCGCTCACGGCGGTGATCCAGTCCTCGTCGGCCTCCGTGGGTATTCTGCAAAGCCTGTGCACCACCGGGGCCGTCACCTACGGCACGGCCCTGCCCATCATCCTGGGCCAGAACATCGGCACCTGCGTCACCGCCCTGCTGGGGGCTATGGGGGCCAACCGCAACGCCCGGCGGGCGGCGCTGGTGCATCTGTACTTCAATGTGGTGGGCGTGGCATTGTTTGCGCTGGTGTTCTACGGCCTGGGGGCCTTTATCCCCTGGGAGTTCCTGGGGGAGACCGCTCAGCCCATGAGCATTGCGCTGGTGCATACGGGCTTCAATCTGGTATCCACTGCAGTGCTGCTGCCCATGCACGGCCTGCTTGAAAAGCTTGCCTATCTCACCATCCCAGCGGAGCCTGTCCATCAGGCCCCGGTGCTGTTGGACGAACGGCTGCTGGCAACCCCGGCGGTGGCCATTCAGCGTGCCCGGGAGATTGCCGGGAAGATGGCCCGGGCCTCGCTGGAAGCCATGGAGACGGCCATGGAGCTTACCGACGGCTACAGCCAGAGTAAGATGGACCGGGTGCAGGCCCTGGAAACGGAAACCGACCGGTACGAGGATGCCCTGGGCACCTATCTGGTGCAGCTGACCCGGCAGGAGCTCAGTGAGCATGACAACAGGAGCCTGAATACCATCCTCTATACCTTAAGCGATCTGGAACGGATCGCGGATCACGCCGTGGCCGTGGGGGCCGCCGCCCGGGAGATGGATCAGAAGAACATTCATTTCTCCGAGGCGGCCTGCCGGGAGCTGGAGGTGCTGAAAAAGGCGGTGCTGGATGTGATCCGCCGGACAGTGGAGGCCTACGAAACAGACGACCTGGAGGGAGCCATGGAGGTGGAGCCCATGGAGCAGGTGGTGGACGCTCTGGTGAAGGAGGTCAAGTCCCGCCATGTCCGCCGGCTGCGGGATGGGGAGTGCAGCGTGGAGTATGGGTTCGTGCTGGAGGATCTGCTCACCGCCTGGGAGCGCAGCGCCGACCACTGCTCCAACGTGGCGGTGGAGATGCTCCAGATGTCCCAGGGCAAGCTGGACACCCACGAGTACCTGAACGCCCTGAAATCCGGCCAGCTGAGGGAAAGCCGAGAATTCACCCGCCTCTTCCGTAAATTCCGGGAGGAATACAGTCTGGAGAGAGGCTAGAGCGGCAAATTGGTGTTTGTCGCATGCAAAATACGCTGTCATTGCGAGCCAGTGCGCACACTGGCGTGGCAATCCCCCAAG
>JBJEYY010000187.1:0-8572 GCA_051887095.1 Faecousia sp.
CGCTCTGGACGCGCCTGCGGGCGCAGTGGCGTGGCAATCCCCCAAGGATTTAGGCCGCATTTCGTTCCGTTTTTCCTTTTTACCGGGGGATTGCGAACCAGTCTGCAGACTGGTTCGCAATGACAGAAAACTTGAGGCGGAGCAGCTAAACAACAATTTCCCTTTCCTATGCGTGGTATTAAAGAATTGTTAATTTGACAGCGGGCATATTTTGTGTCATGCTAAGCTTGATTTTACATGGAAGGGACGGTGACGGTATGGAAGGATTGCTGGAGGCGTTTTATGCGTCCAGGGATACTTATGTCAGCGTATATCTGGGACTGCTTCGGTATGCCGTGCCGCTGCTGGCAGTGTTTCTTCTGGTGCGGTGCGCCAAGCCCCTGCTGACGTTTCGCCGGGAGCCGGAAATCTGGGCCTGGCTGAATCTTCCGGGGGACAATCAGATCCCCATTACCCACTGGGAAAATGTCATCGGCCGGAGCAAATCCTGTGACGTGGCCATCAATTTCCCTACGGTGTCCCGCAATCACGCGGTGCTGACCCGGTATGATGACGGGAGCTGGACCATTACCGACGCGGGCTCCAAGGATGGGGTCCAGGTCAACGGGCAGCCGGTACAGATCTGCGCCATCCGGGAGAAGGATGTGATTTCCATCGGCGGGGTGGACATGCAGCTGCAGCCCATTACGGTCAAACAGGAGCAGCGGCAGGCCCAGCTGCGGACAAAGGCTGCCAGCGGATGGGACAGCGTGGGTAATCTGCTGGTTCTGACGCTGCTGCAGGGGCTGATGGTGCTGGGATTTCTGCTTTCGGAGCAGGGGGATGGCCTTGTGTCCATCCTGGAGGGCTTCGGGGGGATTGCCCTGTGCCAGTGGGTTCTGCTGATCTTTTACCTGGTGATTCGCCGCACCTCCTTTGAGGTGGAAACCCTGGCCTTCTTCCTCTGCACCGTGGGTATGGCGGCCATTGCCTCGGTCAAGCCCGGGGAAACCGTGAAGCAGCTCATTGCCATGGTGCTGGGTGTGGTGACCTTCCTGGGCGTGGGCTGGTCGCTGCGGGATCTGGAACGGGCAAAGGTTGTCCGGTATCTTGCCGTGGTGGCCGGTGTGGGCTTTCTGGTGATTACGCTGCTCTTCGGAAAGGAATACTATGGCGCGAAGAACTGGCTTGTCATCGGTGGCATGTCCCTGCAGCCATCGGAGCTGACCAAGCTCTGCTTCGTCTATGCGGGGGCTTCCACCATGGATCGGATCATGAACAAACGCAATATTATCCTGTTTATCGCCTATTCTGTGATGATTTGCGGTTTTCTCGCGCTGATGAACGACTTCGGAACCGCGCTGATCTTCTTCTGCGCATTCCTGGTGATCGCGTATCTGCGCTCCGGCAACATGGGCACCATTGCGCTGGCCATCACTGCCCTGGGCTTTGCCGGAGTCCTGGCGCTGAAAATTGCCCCCCACGCCCTGAAGCGGTTCGCTGTGTGGAGGCATGTATGGGAGGACCCCTTCGGGGCCGGATACCAGCAGACCCAGGCCATGATTTCCATTGCCGCGGGAGGACTTCTGGGGCTGGGCCCGGACCGGGGACGGCTTCAGAAGGTGTTTGCCGCGGATTCGGATATTGTGTTTGCCACGGTTTCCGAGGAGTGGGGATTGATTCTGGCGGTGATTACGGTACTGTGCATTGTGGTATTCGGACTGTTTGCCATCCGCACGGCCAGAGTGACCCGGAGCAGCTTCTATGCCATCGGCGCCTGCACCGCGGCCAGCATTCTGGTAATCCAGACCATTCTGAACAGCCTGGGAACCGTGGATGTGCTGCCGTTTACAGGGGTTACCTTCCCATTCTTAAGCAACGGCGGTACCAGCATGATCGGAGCCTGGGGGCTGCTTGGTTTCGTCAAGGCGGCGGACACAAGGCAGAATGCCAGCTTTGCCGTTCGCTTTACGGGCCAGGGGAGGGATTCAGATGAATAGAGTTGTGAAACGAACCTGGCTGATGGCGCTGTTCGTGTGCCTGCTGCTGGGCGGGCTGGGCTGGTTCCTCTTTGATTATGCCGTGTCCGCGCCGAAATGGATCGGATCGGCGGGGTCCAGCTATGTCCATGCGGGAACTGTGGGCTTCGGGAGCGTCACAGACCGGTCGGGAGAGCTCCTTCTGGAAATCGGAGACGCAAAATCCTACAGTGCGGACCCTGCTACCCGGGCTTCCACCATGCATTGGCTGGGGGACCGGCAGGGCAATATTTCCGCGCCGGTGATTTCCAACTACGCGGCGGATATGTCCGGATACAATGTTGTTAACGGAGTGTACGATTTCTCCGGCCGGGGCGGCGAGATGGAGCTCACGGTTTCCTCCCGGGTGCAGAACGTGGCCATGGAAGCGCTCGCCGGGCGGAAGGGCACCGTGGCGGTGTACAATTACAAAACCGGGGAGATTCTGTGCGCCGTCACCGGGCCTACCTATGACCCGGACAATCTGCCGGATCTGACGGGAGAAAGCTATGAAGGCGTTTTTCTGAACCGGTTTACCCAATCTGCCTATGTCCCGGGGTCTATCTTCAAGGTGGTGACAACCGCCGCGGCTCTGGACTGCGTTCCGGACATTCTGGACAGAACCTTCCGGTGCGACGGAATCGTCCGGTACGGGGAGGAGCGGGTTACCTGTGAAAAATCCCATGGCACCCTGGATCTGAAGGGGGCCCTGGCCCATTCCTGCAACTGTGCCTTTGCTCAGATTTCCGAGCTGGTGGGCAAGAAGAATATGACGGCCTATGTAAAGAAGTTCGGCCTTACGGAGAGCGTGCGCTTTGACGGAATTACCACCGCCAAGGGAAATTATGATGTATCCAATACCGCTCCGGTTTCCTTTGCCTGGAGCTGTATCGGCCAGTATACGGATCTGGTTAACCCCTGCCGGTTTATGACCTTTATGGGCAGCATCGCCGGGGGAGGCGTGGGGGCGGAACCCTATATCGTTTCCCGGGTCAGTTCCGGCGGCAAGCAGGTCTATGCTGCCGAAACGAAAAAGACCGACCGGATTGTATCCGCTCAGGTGGCAAAAACCCTTCGGGAATACCTGGAGAATAATGTGAAAAGCATCTACGGCGCGGGAAACTTCCCGGGCCTCACGGTCTGTGCCAAGTCGGGCACCAGCCAGCTTGGAGGAGGAAAGACCTCCAATGCCATGTTTGCCGGATTTGTGGCGGATGAGGCGTATCCCCTGGCCTTCATCGTTGTGGTGGAGAACGGAGGCTACGGCGCCAACACCTGTGTGCCGGTGATTTCCCGGGTGCTGTCGGAATGCAAGCAGGTCCTGGATGGAGAATAATGAAAAGCCGGCCCGGTTCGCTCTTGCGGACTGGGCCGGTTCCATTCTCGGTTGCGGAGATTCCGGAAAAGCGGGCCAAGGCATCCGGGAAAAGCAGGATTTTGTGCCGGAAACACTTTTGTGCATTGTTGACAAAAAACTACGAAATTGTTAACAGAATATGTAGTATTTACCTCGTTGACAAATGTCCTTCTCTGAGATACAATAGCTTCAAATTCAAGGGGAGGTACAAAGCAATGACTGCACGGTTTTCTTCTACAACCAGCTGCTCCAACCGCTGCTTCGCAGTGGGCGCTTCCTGTGCCTCCAATTCCATTTGCTGCTTATTGGACACTGCCGAGCTGCTGGTAGTGTCCATTTTCGCGCTTTGCCTGCTGGTACTGCGAATTATGCTGCCAATTGGGTAACCGGAATTCATGTTGTATGAAGAAGCGGTTACGGCAAAACGTAGCCGCTTTTTTATAGTAAGAAAAGTAAGAAAAGGAGACTTGAAAATGAAAAAGGTATTTGCACTCGTTATGGCAGCTGTCATGGTGCTGGGTATGTTTGCCGGCTGCTCTGCGAAAGACGCTCCTGCTGCCACCGATGCCCCGAAGACCACCGAGGCACCGAAGAATGACACCCCCGCTGCCGAAACCTCCGCTCCTGCCGGTGCGATTAAGGTCGGCGCCATCGGCCCTCTGACCGGTGACTACGCCATTTACGGCAGCGCTGTTGCCAATGGCATCCAGGTCGCCATTGATGAGATCAACGCCTTGGGCGGCCTGCAGTTCGAGCTGCTGAGCGAGGATGACCAGGGTGATCCTACCATGGCTGTCAACGCCTACAACGTGGAGATGGAGAAGGGCATGCAGATCCTGCTGGGCACCACCACCTCCGGCGCCTGCGCCGCTGTGGCTGACGTTGCCAACGAGGAGCGGGTATTCGTCCTGACTCCCTCCGCCTCCAACCCCGTTGTCAATGAGGGCAAGGACAATGTTTATCAGGTTTGCTTCACCGACCCCAACCAGGGTGCTTCCTCCGCACAGACCATCAAGAGCCTGGGCGTGGGCAGCAAGATCGCTGTGATCTGGAACAACGCGCAGGACTACTCCACCAGCATTTACCAGTCCTTCATGGCAAAGGCCAAGGAGATCGGCCTTGAGGTCGTTTCCGACACCACCTTCTCCGATGACGGCAACGCGGACTTCTCCGTCCAGCTGCAGGACGCCGCCAACGCCGGTGCCGATCTGGTCTTCCTGCCCATCTACTATACGCCCATCGTTGCCATTATGCAGCAGGCGGATGCTGCCGGCTATGGCTTCAAGTTCTTCGGTGTGGACGGCATGGACGGTCTGCTGGCTGTGGAAGGCTTCAACACCGCTCTGGCGGAAGGCTCCTACATGCTGACCCCCTTCGATGCCAACAAGTCCGATGATCTGACCGCTGGCTTCGTTTCCACCTACAAGGCCAAGTACGGCGACACCCCCAACCAGTTCGCTGCGGACGCCTATGACGCCATGTACATCTTCTACGCTGCCTGCCAGGATCTGGGCTTTACCTCTGAGACCACTGCTCAGGAGATCTGTGAGGCTATGATTCCCTGGATGCAGAGCTACACCTACACTGGCCTGACCGGCGAGGGCATGGTATGGACTGCTGACGGCTGCGTGAGTAAGGTTGCCACCGCTTACGTCATCAAGGACGGCGCTTACGCCTCCGTTGGTTAATGCAGGGTTGACAAACTGACTCCATTCCTCTAAAACAAACCGGGCGGGTCCCGCTCTCATGGGAAAAGGATCCGCCCGGTTCCATGCCGCTCCCGGGATGACAAGCCATGGTCACCCCCCGGGGAGTGACCGGGGCTTGTCACCTTGGAAATCATCGATAGAAAAAAGGAAGGAATCACATTATGACGATGTTCTTGTCCAACCTGATCAGTGGGATTAGTCTGGGCAGTGTGTACGCGATCATCGCCCTTGGCTACACTATGGTGTACGGCATTGCCAAAATGCTGAACTTTGCTCACGGCGATATTATTATGGTGGGCGCGTATATCTGCTTTACCTGTCTGTACAGCCTGGGGCTTCCGCCTGTGGTGGGCGTTCTGGCCTCCGTGGTGGTATGCACATTGCTTGGTATCCTGATCGAGCGCCTGGCCTACAAGCCTCTGCGGCAGGCCACTTCTCTTGCCGTGCTGATCACTGCCATCGGCATGAGCTATTTTCTCCAGAATTTGGCCCAGATGATCTGGGGCGCCAATCCCAAGAGTTTCCAGACCGTTATCCCTGCGGGAAACCTTTCCATCATGGGCGGAGAGCTGAAAATCTCCTATGTCTCCATGGTTACCATCGCCGCATCCGTGGTCGTTATGGTAGCCCTTTCGTTTTTTGTTGGACGCACCAAGATGGGCCGTGCCATGCGTTGCGTGTCCGAGGATAAGGGCGCGGCACAGCTGATGGGTGTCAACGTGAATTTGACCATCTCCGTGACATTCGCCATCGGTTCTGCCCTGGCTGCCATTGCCGGCGTGCTGATGTGCTCGGCTTATCCGACTCTGAAGCCCACCACCGGCGCCATGCCCGGAATCAAGGCCTTCACCGCTGCGGTTTTCGGCGGAATCGGCTCCATTCCCGGCGCAATGCTTGGCGGCATTCTGCTGGGTGTCATCGAAATCCTGGGCAGAGCCTATGTCTCCTCTGAACTGGGCGATGCGTTCGTGTTTGCAGTGCTGATCCTTGTTTTGCTGATCAAACCCACCGGTTTGCTTGGCAAGAAGGTCCATGAGAAGGTGTGAGGTGGCAGATATGAAAAAGACAACGGTATCAAAGCTGCTCCAAAAGTACCTTCCCTATGTGATTGTAATCGTGGGCTATGCGGTGTGCCAGTCCATGGTATCCGCGGGTACAATGCCCCGTACGACGAAGTCCCTGCTGATCCCTGTGTGTGTCTATATCGTGATGGCGGTTTCCTTGAATCTGACCGTCGGTATTTCCGGCGAGCTGAGTTTGGGCCATGCCGGATTCATGTCTGTCGGCGCATTTACCGGTATTGTGGTTGCCGCCTATGTCCGTGAGGTATTCGGATGCTCCGAAGCACTGCAGCTGGTGATTTCCATTGCCGCCGGCGGCGTGATGGCGGGTATCGCCGGTTTTGTGATCGGCATCCCGGTACTTCGTCTGCAGGGTGACTACCTGGCCATTGTGACCCTTGCGTTCGGCGAGATCATCCGCAACGTGCTCAACTGTATTTACATCTCTATTGACGGCTCCGCGCTGCGGTTCTCCTTTAATCGTCCCGACCTTCCCGGCAAGCTTCTGTTCCGTGGCCCCACCGGCGCCACCGGTGTCAGCCGGATTGCAACCTTCACAGCGGGCTTCATCCTTGTACTGTTCACGCTGTTTGTGGTTTTGAATCTGGTGCATTCCCGCTCCGGCAGGGCAATCATGGCCGTTCGGGACAACAAAATTGCGGCAGAGGCCTGCGGCCTGGATGTGACAAAATACCGCATGATGGCATTTGTTACCTCCGCGGCGCTGGCCGGTATGGGCGGTGCTCTGTTCGGACAGAACTATTCCACCCTGACACCTGCCAATTTCTCCTTCAACGCATCGATTCTGATCCTTGTGTATGTGGTGCTCGGCGGCATTGGTAACATTACCGGCTCTATTATTGCGGCAACGGTGCTGTATGTCCTGCCTGAGGAGCTGCGTGCCTTCGCGGACTACCGGATGCTTGTTTATGCGGTGGTTCTGATTGCGGTTATGCTGCTGACCAATAATCAGACGATCAAGAACTTTCTGAGTTCCCTCCGGGAAAAGGTTCGCGGAAATGATGAGAAGAAGGGCGGTGCGCTGCATGAGTGAGAAAACCAAGCGTAGGAGCGACACAAAGATGGTTCCGTTCCCTTCCCGTGCCATTGTTCCTGAGCGGGATCTGGGAAAGCGCCCTGTGCTGGAATGCAGCCATCTTGGTATTGATTTCGGCGGTCTGCGCGCTGTGGATGATTTTAATCTGACCATCGGGAAAACAGAGATCGCCGGTTTGATCGGCCCCAACGGCGCAGGAAAGACCACGGTTTTCAACCTGCTCACCAAGGTATACCAGCCCACAACCGGCACGATCATGGTCAACGGCAAGGATACAGCCGGAATGAATACCGCTCAGGCCAACAAGCTGGGCCTGGCGAGAACCTTCCAGAATATCCGACTGTTCAATCATATGACCGTGGAGGATAATGTCCGCATCGGTCTGCACAATCAGATTCCTTATGGCATGTTTTCCGGCATTCTCCGTCTGCCGCCCTATTGGTCGGGGGAGAGGAAGCAGCATGAAAAGGCTATGGATCTTCTGTCCATTTTCCACATGGAGAATCTGGCGGACGAAAAAGCGGGCAGCCTCCCCTACGGCGCCCAGCGCCGTTTGGAGATCGTCCGGGCCCTTGCCACGAATCCCAGCCTGCTGCTTCTGGATGAGCCTGCCGCCGGCATGAATCCCAAGGAGACGGAGGAGCTGATGGACAACATCATCAAAATCCGTGACCAGTTCCAGATCGCGATCATGCTGATTGAGCACGACATGAATCTGGTTATGGGAATCTGCGAGGGGATTTGTGTTCTGAACTTTGGCAAGGTCATTGCCAAGGGCACAGCTGAGGAAATTCAGCAGAATCCTGAAGTGATTGAGGCCTATCTGGGTCGGCAGAAGGAGGACCAAAAATGAGCGAGAATAAGTGCCTTCTTCAGGTAGACAATCTGAACGTGTATTACGGCTCCATCCATGCAATCAAGGGAATTTCCTTCCAGGTCAATGAGGGGGAGATTGTAACCCTCATCGGCGCCAACGGGGCGGGAAAATCCACGACCCTGAATACAATCGCGGGACTCCTGAAGCCCAAGTCGGGAAGTGTGACCTTTGACGGCAAGCTGATTTCCGGGATGACGGCAAACAGAATTGTTCCTCTTGGCATGGCCCTTTGTCCGGAGGGACGGCGGATTTTCCAGCATATGACGGTTCGGGAAAATCTGGAGATGGGTGGATACAGCCGTCCCAAGAACGAGATTGATGATTCCATCGAGCAGGTATTCCAGCGCTTCCCCCGCCTGAAAGAGCGCCGCAGGCAGATTGCGGGAACGCTGTCCGGCGGTGAGCAGCAGATGCTGGCGATATCCCGGGCCCTTATGAGCAAACCCAAGCTGGTGATGCTGGATGAGCCCTCCATGGGTCTGGCTCCCATTCTGGTGGATCAGATTTTCGACAT
>JBJEYY010000188.1:0-8510 GCA_051887095.1 Faecousia sp.
GCCCTAAATCCTTGGGGGATTGCCACGCCAGCGTGCGCGCTGGTTCGCAATGACATCTTCTACTTTAGTGCTGTAAACAACATTTTTTCCTTTCCCCAACCCAAAATTATTCCAAAACCCCTTGACTTTCCCCCTGGTGGAAGGTTTATACTGCGTTTCGAAAGGCGGTGGTTCCGGTGAAAATCAACGAGGTGGAGGCCCTGGCGGGGATCTCCAAAAAGAATATCCGCTTCTACGAGGAACAGGGGCTCCTGTCCCCCCGGCGCAACTCCGAGAACGGCTACCGGGACTATGGCGAAGCCGATGTGGAGGTACTCCGGCGGATCAAGGTTCTGCGGAAGCTGGGCGTGCCCATCGAAGAAATCCGCCAGATGCTCACGGGAGCCCACACCGTATCCGACGGCATCCGGCGGCATATGATTACCCTGGAGCGGGAGCGGCGGAACCTGGACCAGTCCATCGGGCTGTGCCGGGAGCTGCAGAATCTGGACATTCCCGTGTCCAGTCTGGATGCCGAGGCACTGCTCTCGAAAATGGAGCAGCTGGAGCAGGGCGGAACCTCCTTCCAGGACAAACACGCCCAGGACATCCGGGTGCGCTATGTGGCCCCGGTGGTGGTCACCGTTCTCATGGTGGCGCTGATGACCGCCCTAAGCTCCATGCTCCTGTGGGCCTTCTTTTCCCAGCCGGAGCAGGCTCCGCCCATCTGGATATTGCTTCTGATCGTGGGCTTTTTCGCCGCCGTCGGCGTGGGCGTGGTGCTGGCCCTGGCCCAGCGCATCCGGGAAATCGGAAAAGGAGAAATTGACGATGCGAAACACTACTGACAAAAAACGCGGCGCAATCGTCTGCGCCGCTGTGGGAATTGGATTCTTTGTGGTGATGCTGGCCGTGCTGCTGTTTTCCCTGGTGGCGGATGCCTACGCCGACTGGGTGGCCTGGGCAGTTCTGCTGATCTACGGGGTCATCATTCTGGCAATCATTCTGGGAATTGCCGCAGCTCTGCGCCAGCGGCTGCGGGAGCTGGAAAGCGGGGAGGAAGAGGATGCCAGAAAATACTGATTCCCCGGCCCAGCGCCGCCGGAAAAAGGATGCTCTGCAAAGCGCCCTGGTGTCGTCCTTCTGGATGACCCTGTCCGGAGCCGCGCTTCTGGTGCTGTCATCTTTGCTTGTGGAAAATCCCCTGGTGAGAACGATTCTCACCATCGTATCGCTGCTGGAACTGGGGATGATCATCCCCGTCTGGATATTGTACAAAACAAGGCTCAAGGAAATTGAAGGAGGAGAAGAAGATGCTGCTAGTCAATATTGATCACATCCCCGGCAAGGAGCTGGAGGCTCTGGGAATCGTAAAGGGAACCGTGGTACAGTCGAAGAACTTCGGAAAGGATTTCATGGCGGGCATGAAAACCCTGGTAGGCGGCGAAATCACCGGCTACACCGAAATGCTGGTGGAGGCCCGGCAGATCGCCACCAAGCGCATGGTAGACGAGGCCACCGCCATGGGCGCCGACGCGGTGGTGAACATCCGCTTTGGCTCCTCCGCCGTGATGCAGGGCGCCGCCGAGGTCATCGCCTACGGTACCGCAGTCAAGTTCCGGTAACTTTCCTTCGCCCCTCCTTCGGGAGGGGCGTTATTTCAACAACTTGTCAATCAACGCCCTGTCCGCCCCGTGGTAAAGCTGTCCCTTCCACCGAAGGTTCGGCCCCTTGCCGCACAGGCGCATACAGGGCACGTATTTGACCGTCACCCCGGGATACCGCTTTTCGGCATACGCCCCCAGTGCTCCGCCCCGGCAGTTGGGCCCGGCGCAGAGCTCCAGGCAGCGGCTTTCCTTCAGGTTCAGGCTTGGAATCCGTTTGATCAGGGCGAGAATCAGCCCTTCTTTCACGCCGTATCCTTTCGCGATCTCCCCGGGAACCTCTGCCGGAATGCCGCCGCACTCCCGCTGAACCTCCCGCAGCAGCGCCACCAGCGCCCCCTGCTCCCCCGGCGCCCCCTGGGATGCGTAATACTCCATTGTCTCTTTCAAATTCCACTCCATGTTCCCACATCCTATTTAAATAGTGCGGTAAATTATTGTTTAGCGCACCAAATAAACGCTGTCATTGCGAGCCAGTGCGCACACTGGCGTGGCAATCCCCAAAGGTTTTAGGGCCGTTTTCGTTCCGCTTCCCCATTTTACCGGGGGATTGCCACACCAGTCTGCGGACTGGTTCGCAATGACAGATTATTTGGAACATGTAGTGTAAACAACAATTTATCGTGATAGTCCTTTGCTTGTTTCTATTTCTCTTAATATACCACATTCCCCGCCCGCTTACCACCCCTTAAACAGATGCCTGGGCAAAAGTGTTACAAATAATCCACATTTTCCCTAAAATATCTGCTATACTGCTTCAAAGGAGGTATTGCCATGATTCAGTTTCTTGTGATCGTGCTGTTCTGCTATCTGGGCTTCAAGGCCCTGGGGCTTCTCTTCCGGGTGGCCTGGGGCGCGGCCAAAATTGCCGCCACCGTGCTGCTTGCCCTTTCCCTGCCCATGCTGATCGGATGCCTGGTGTTCGCCGGGGGTATCCTTCTGGCCATTCCTCTGGCCCTCATCGCCATTGCCTTTGGGCTGCTCAAAGCCTGCGTCTGACAAAAAAACACGCCGCCCCACAATTGGTGAGGCGGCGTCTTTTCAATCCGCGCAGTAGAATTCAATGGCCTTGTGGGCAAATTCCGCAGTGCCCGGGCCCCCGGCCCGGTCGATGTTCTCGGTCATCTCATCTCCCGCCGCATACATCTGTCCCAGGCAGCGGAGAATCTCCCGGGTACAGGTGTAGTACCGCTCCGTGATGCACCCGCGCAGCTCCTTCACCAACTCCTGGGCCTCCGGGGAACGGGGGTCTTGGTTCCGGATGGCACCCATCCGGGTGAAAACTGCCATCAGCGCCTCCGCGTCTGCGGCCTGTTCCGGTTTTCCTTTTCCGTCATTCTTCTGCTCAAATTCCCGGTACGCCGGGGTACTCCCCCATTTTTCCTTGGCCTGGGCGGCGTAGCGGTCGATATCGGTTCTGTCATAGGATGTAAAGTCCATAGAGATTCCTCCTGTTTTCTGAATTTCACGGGCATGGGCGATGATTCTGTCCAGCCGCTGCCGCTGAAGCTCCAGAAGTCCAATCTGCCGCTCCAGAGCCTCCATGGGATCAAAGCCGGGAGCGTCCAGGATTTTCTGGATGTCCTTCAGGGCGAATCCCAGCTCCCGGAACAGCAGGACGCTCTGAAGCCTTCTCAGGGCTTCCTCGTCATACAGCCGGTAGCCTGCCTCCGTCACCCGGGTGGGCTTCAGCAGACCGATGGCATCATAGTGGTGCAGCGCGCGCACACTTACCCCCGTAACCTTGCTGACTTCTTTCACGGTTTTCATATTCATCCCTCCCCGTGATGGTCATTATAGACTATGATGTAAGGTCAGAGTCGAGAGGAAAATAAAAAATTTATCGGAATCCAGCCGGTAAATTGTTGTTTAGCGCATAAAAAAACGCTGTCATTGCGAGCCAGTGCGCACACTGGCGTGGCAATCCCCCAAGGATTTAGGGCCGTTTTCGTTCCGTTTCCCCATTTTACCGGGGGATTGCCACACCAGTCTTCGGACTGGTTCGCAATGACAGTTCTTTTTTAGTGCGACAAACAACAATTTATCTTTCGCCTCCCCCTTCTTTGCTTTCCTCCCTTGCGCGGCGGCAGCATCCATGCTAGAATGAACCTGTCAACTTACTGCCCATCACGAAAGGAGCCCTCACCATGAAACTGGATCCGTCCAAACTTGTCTGGACCCGGCCTCCCAAAAGCTTCTCCGTCACCCCGGACACCGTGACCATCACCACCGAACCCGGCACCGACCTGTGGCAGCGGACCTACTACGGCTTCCGCAACGACAACGCGCCCCTTGCCCAGCTGAGTACCCGGGAGGAGTTCTTCTCTTTCACGGTAAAAACCGAATTCTCCTCCGCCGCCCACCGGTTCGACCAGTGCGGCGTAGCCCTCTACCTGGACAGCGAGAACTGGCTGAAGGGCTCCATCGAATATGAGAATTCCGATTTCCAGCGCCTGGGCAGTGTGGTCACCAACCACGGCTACTCCGACTGGGCCACCACGGACATCCCCGCCTCGGTCAAATCCATGTACTACCGCCTCAGCCGCCGGAAATCCGATTTCTGCATCGAGTGCTCCGACGACGGACTGTTCTTCCGGCAGCTGCGCATCTGCCACCTGTGGGAGGGCGCCGGGGAAATTCGCTTCGGCATCTACGCCTGCTCCCCGGAAAATTCCAGCTTCACCGCCGTTTTCTCGGAAATGGCCGTCACCGAGTGCAAATGGCTTCCCCATGACGGCCAGCAGCCCGACTGATTCAAAACGCCTGCCCCGGGCATTTCCGGTGCAGGCGTTCTTCTAGTTGCCGCAGAGGCTTCTGTGAGCCGCGATGGTGGTCAGAGTGTCCCCCAGCTGGCTCAGAATCGCCCCCAGCAATCCCAGCTCCTCCCCGCTCAGGCTTCCGGCAAGCACATTGGCCAGGGCCGTAATGGAAGCGCTCAGTTCGCATGCGTTCACGGCGCTCACCTCCCGGCCATTCTATGCGGCTTCCTGCGGGGAATTGACAACCTTCGCCCCAGACGCTATACTCTTCTCATAAGGAAGTGACACACCATGAGATACGGCATTCACCCTGCGCCGCCCCAAATTCCGCCCCTGTTCCGGGAGCTGTCCCTGGCACCGGAGACTCTCTGCCGCACCGAGGACGGATTCTGCGCGTCCACGCGCTCCCTGGCGGACATTCTGACCGGCAGGGGCATTGAGACCTTTCCCAACGCCCGGGGAGAGCAGCGGCGCTGCGACCTGTTCTTTGACGACTGGTACCTTTACAGCATCCCCACAGAGGGGGATTTCTGTTACAGCCTGTTCAAAATGCGGGAACAGGAGCATAATGCCGAGCGGGGAGAGATCGGTGACGGGGATACCCCGGGTGTCACGGTCTGCTTCATTGAATTCCACCCCCAGGCCCTTACAGCCTGCCTTGCGAATCCCTCCCCGGAAAACCGGTCAGCGCTGAATCGGGAAATCAACCGGGTAGTGGCCGACCGGGGCCAGCGGCACCACGAGGCCCTGAAAGCCTGCTTCCGCCGCCCCCAGGCCCAAGCGCCCTACCTGATCGCCGAGCTGTATGTCCGTTTTCTGGCGGGGCTGAGCCGGGGCGGCTCTCTCCCGGTGCCGGCGGCCTATGCCGCCATTTACAAAAGGAACCCCCGCTCCCGGCTTCCCCGTTTTCTGGAGGCGAACAACGCGAACGCGGGCCGCACTGTATGCGACCATGAAAACATCCGGATCGGGGATCCGGAGCACCCCGGCGATTATGAGGCCCTGGCCCTTCTCGCCACCCACACCGGCAACACCAGCCTCCACAGCTTCGCGGCGGAGGTACGCTTCCACGCCTGTTACCTCTTCGCCCTGGCGAGGTTCCCCATTCCCCGCCCGGGGCACACCGTCTACGACAGCGCTGTGCGGGCAGACCTCACCATCGCGGAGTCAGCGCTGGACCTTGTGGCTCCCTTCCACAATCCCCGCAGCCACTGGATCCGGCAGCAGCTTGCATATCACGGCGACAAAAAGGAGGTACCACCATGCGTCTGAACAGAATTCAGGAACACCTGACATCTCACGGCGTTCCCTTCCAATACTATGAGGAGGACGACTGCGGCAGCATCACCTTTGTCCACAAGGGTCTGAGCTACCACATCTGGGAATACCCGGCCCCGGAGCGGGGCGCCCAGTCCAACGTCCGCTCCGCCGGAAAAAGCGAGGACTTTGACGAAAACTACGAAGACCGGATTCTGGAAATCCTGGAAACCTGGTGGCAATAAGGAGGCAGTTTCATGGACATCATCACCCAGACGGAGCGTCTGATTCTCCGGCGTTTCCGGGAGGAAGACCTGAATGACCTGTATGAATATCTTTCCGACGAGCAGGTTGTGCAATTCGAGCCCTACCGTCCCATGTCCCCGGAGGAAACCCGGGAAAACCTTACCTGGCGCATCGGGACGGAGGAAATGATTGCCGTGGTATGCGCGGACACCGGCAAGCTTATCGGCAATGTATACCTGGGAAACCGGGATTTTGATTCCCTGGAGCTGGGCTATGTGTTTAACCGGGCCTATTGGGGCAGGGGCTACGCCCGGGAAAGCTGCGAAGCACTCATCGCCCTTTCCTTCTCCCGGGGAATCCACCGGATTTTCGCCGAGTGCGACCCGCAAAACGAACCCTCCTGGCACCTTCTGGAGTCCCTTGGCTTTCAGCGGGAGGCCCATCTGCGTGAAAACGTGTACTTCTGGAAGGACGAAAACGGCAATCCCATCTGGAAGGACACCTACATCTACAGCAAGCTGAACCAATAACCCCTCCGCCCGACAAATTGTTGTTTGTAGGTGTGCGCCACAAATTTCCTGTCATTCCGAGCCAGTGCGCACACTGGCGTGGGAATCCCCCGGTTAGAGGGGAAATGTGACGATAAGTGGCCTAAAAAGTTGGGGGATTGCCACACCACTTAAGCGGACTGGTTCGCAATGACAGAAGATTTGGAACGCGTACTGTAAACAACAATTTATCTGTCTCACGTTTCATCGCCTTTCCGCATAGAAGTAGTTTTCTCCCTCAGACACGGGGGATTTTTCTTGTATTTACAGTCCTTCGGCTGTATACTGGTGGCGTAATCCCGCAAATTCACAGAAAGGCGATGGATTTTATGAAGCCTCTTGTTTTTCAATCCGACTTCGGCACCGTGGACGGCGCGGTCAGCGCCATGTACGGTGTGGCCTACGGGGTTGACCCCGGGCTTGTCATCTCCAACCTGACCCATGAAATCACTCCCTACGACATCTGGGAAGCCTCCTACCGTCTGATCCAGACGGTCAGCTACTGGCCCCAGGGCACGGTGTTTGTCAGCGTGGTGGACCCGGGGGTGGGCTCCACCCGGCGGTCCATCGCGGTGGAAACCAGCGGTGGACACTATATCATCACCCCCGACAACGGCACATTGACCCATGTCAAGCGGATGTGCGGCATCCGCTCCGCCCGGATCATCGATGAAAGCGTGAACCGCCTCCAGGGCTCCGGGGAGAGTTATACCTTCCACGGCCGGGATATCTACGCCTTCACCGGCGCCCGGCTGGCTGCAGGCGTTATCACCTTCGAGCAGGTAGGGCCTGCCGTGGAGGCAGACAGTGTGATTGAACTTCCCGTGGTGGATGCCAAATTCGAGGGCGACAGCGTCAGCGGCACCATCGACGTGCTGGACGTCCGGTTCGGCAGTCTCTGGACCAACATCCCCCGGGAGCTGTTCGCCAAGCTGGGGGTCCCCCACGGCGGCCGCCTGGAAATCAGCATCGAGAACGAAACCCGGATGCTCTACAAGAACATTCTGACCTATGCCAAAAGCTTCGCGGATGTCTGCGTGGGCGAGCCGCTGGTGTACGTGAACAGCCTGGACTGCATGGCCGTGGCCATTAACCAGGGCTCCTTCGCCAGGGCCTACAACATCGGCACGGGGAACAAGTGGAAAATCCACATCCGCAGGGCCCCCCGGGTCATCTACGAATAGGAGTCCGGTATGAAAGAACCCATCATTGAATTTAAGGACTTCGCTTTCCAGTATTTCTCCCAGGCGGAGCCCACCCTGCACCAATATCGACCCGACCATCTACAAAGGAGAAAAGGTGCTGATCGTAGGCCCTCCGGCAGCGGCAAGAGTACCCTGGGCCACTGCATCAACGGCCTGATCCCCTTCGGCTACCGGGGCGATATTACAGGCAGCGTAACGGTAGGGGGCCTCAACACAAAGGAGGCAGGAATTTTCGCCCTGTCCAAGAAGGTGGGCACCGCACCGGCATTCCCGAGACCCAGATTCAGACCGCCTACGGCATCGGCGGCTTCTTCGCCGCCCTGTTTGGACCTCTGGCCGGCTTCCTGATTGCTTTCATCGGCCACGCCATCTCCGACATCGTGCAGTACGGCAGCGCCTGGTGGAGCTGGGTCGTGGCTTCCGGCGTGGCGGGCTTCATCATGGGCCTGGTGTTCCCCAAGCTCCATGTGGAGGACGGCGTCCTCACCGGCAAGGACATCCTGATGTACAACGTGTTCCAGGTAATCGCCAACGCCGTGGCCTGGATCGGCGTGGCTCCCATTCTGGACATCCTGGTCTACGCTGAGGATCCCACCCTGGTGTTTGTCCAGGGCGCAGTGGCCGCGCTCTCCAACGCCATTTCCGCCGGAGTCATTGGCACATTGCTTCTGGTGCTCTACAGCAAGACCCGCGCCCAGAAGGGCAGCCTGACCAAGGAGTAATCCTGTTTCCCCAATTCGTCCCCGCTGAAACCAGCGGGGACGAATTTTTCCGTCTTATACGCAGATAAATTGTTATTTACAGTTGCGCGCTCAAAAAACGCTGTCATTGCGAGCCAGTGCGCACACTGGC
>JBJEYY010000189.1:0-8484 GCA_051887095.1 Faecousia sp.
TTCCTTTCAACCGGGGGATTGCCACACCAGCGTGCGCGCTGGTTCGCAATGACAGAAAACTGGGACATACACCTACAAACAACAATTTGTCTGTTCGTTGAGGGGCGCAGGTAAGGGCGCAGCAAAGTGCTGTAGAGAGATTGGAGAATTCCAAATTTTTTCGGGGAAGTTTTCCGTTGAAACGGAGCGGCTTGGGTGGTATACTGGGGAATCGAAAGAAAATGAGGAGGGGAAGGCTTTGACGGTGGAGGGAAGGCAGCTCTTTACAAATAAGCAGCTTGTCCGGCTCATCATCCCCCTGGTCATCGAGCAGGGGCTGACGGTGCTGGTGGGCATGTGCGACGGGGTGATGGTGTCCTCCGTGGGGGAGGCGGCGATCTCCGGCGTGTCCTTGGTGGACATGATTAACAATGTGGTGCTGACGCTGTTCGCGGCCCTGGCTACCGGCGGCGCAGTGGTGACCAGTCAGTTCCTGGGAGCCCGGCAGACGGAAAACGCCCAGCGGAGTGTGGGTCAGCTGGTGCTCATGTCCGGCCTTTTCGGTCTTGCCGCCATGGCGCTGTGCCTGGTGCTGGGAAAGACCATGATGGGTCTGTTTTTCGGCCGCATCGAGGACGCGGTGATGGACGCGGGGGTGCTGTACTTCCGGATTACGGCATTGTCCTTCCCCTTTATCGCCCTGTACAATGCGGGAGCCGCCATGTTCCGCAGCGTGGGCAACAGCCGGATCTCCATGAAGGTCAGCGTCCTGATGAACATCATCAACGTGGGCGGCAACGCCCTGTGCATCTACGGTCTGAAAATGGGGGTGGCCGGTGTAGCCGTGCCCACCCTGGTGTCCCGGATGGTGGCGGCTTTGTGCATTCTGTATCTCGCCGGGAAACCCGGACAGGAGCTGCGGCTGGATATCCGGGATGTGTTCCGGGTGCAAAGCCGGATGATGGGGCAGATTTTGCACATCGGCATTCCCTCGGCCTTTGAAAACAGCCTGTTCCAGCTGGGGCGGGTGGTGGTGGTCAGCATGATCGCCCTGTTTCCCACCTACCAGACCAGCGCCAATGCCGTGGCCAATAACATAGACAGCCTGGGGGTCCTTATCGGCCAGGCCATGAGCCTGGCCATGGTCACCGTGGTGGGCCAGTGCATCGGCGCCGGGGACACGGATCAGGCGGTGAAGTACATCAAAAAGCTGATGCTCTGGTGCTATATCGCCCAGGGAACCTCCAATGTGCTGATTCTCACCTTCCTGCCCCAGCTGGTGGGGCTCTACGGGAGCCTCTCCGTGGAGGCCCGGGAGCTGTCCATGCTGCTGGTGCGGATCCATGTGACCTGCGCCATCTTTTTGTGGCCCGCCTCCTTTGTGCTGCCCAACGCCTTGCGCTCAGCCAACGATGTGCGGTTCACCATGCTGGTGAGCATCGGCTCCATGGCCTTCTTCCGGGTGTTCACCTCCTGGATCCTCTGCGTCCAGCTGGGCATGGGCGCCGTGGGCGTGTGGATTGCCATGGTGGCGGACTGGATCTGCCGGGTCAGCTTCTTCGTGGGAAGAATGCTCTCCGGCAAGTGGAAAACCAAATACACGCCGGTGTAAGGTTACGGCTGGTTCGACAGCGGAGCGATAAATTGGTGTTTGGCTGAGTGCGCCACAAGTTTCCTGTCATTGCCACGCCAGTGCGTACACTGGCGTGGCAATCCCCTGGTTAGAGGGGAAATGTGCCGAAACGCGCCCTGAAGAGTGGGAGAGATTGCAATTTTTGGTGGTAATCGTTACCTGGTTCCATTCAACCGGGGGATTGCCACACCACTTAAGCGGACTGGTTCGCAATGACAGGTAATTTGCAGCGCACCCTTTCAAACAACAATTTATCGTTCCTCCGCCCAGGAAGGGAGGGCCTGGAAGGCACGGTTTTCTCCCTTCCAGGGGAAGCTCAGGCGGCAGGAGAAGAGCATGGGGGCGGTTTGTTCATCCCGGGAGCCGTATTTGTGGTCCCCCACCAGAGGATACCCTCGGGAGGCAAACTGCACCCGGATCTGGTGGCTGCGGCCGGTGTGGAGGCGGATGCGCACCAGGGAGGTTTCCCCGGCGGTGAGCCGGGTGAATTCCAGCCGGGCGGGCTTGACCCCCTTACGCTCCCGTTTCACCACAAACACCTTGTTTTTGGCGCTGTCCTTCCAAAGAAGATCCTGCCAGTCTCCCTGTTCCGGGGGCGTTCCGTGGACCAGGGCCACGTATTCTTTGACCAGGCTCCCATTCTGGACCCACCGGGAAAGGGCTGCCGCCGCGGACCGGGTGCGGGCATAGACCATCACCCCGCCCACGTTTTTGTCCAGCCGGTGGATGGGGTAGATTTCCCCGCCCAGGACCGCCCGAAGTGCTTCGGGAACCTCCTGCTCCGAATCCAGGCCCACCGGTTTGACGCAGACCGCGATTTCCCGGTCGGAATACAGAATTTCCATGGGATTCCCTCCTTACTTTTTGGGGACAGTATAGCATAGGGCTGGGGAAATCGCAAGAAATTCCGGGAAAAACACAATGGTTGCGCTTGCAACTTTTTGAAGAATCATGTATAATGGGGCAGATGAGAAAACAGAAGAACGATAAATTGTTGTTTACAGTATACGTTCCAAGTTATATGTCATTGCGAACCAGTCCGCTTAAGTGGTGTGGCAATCCCCCGGTTAGAGGGGAAATGTATCGACAATTGCCCTACAGAGTTGGGAAACGTTACGATTTTTGGTGGGAATCGTTACCTGGTTCCATTCAACCGGGGGATTGCCACACCAGCGTGCGCGCTGGTTCGCAATGACAGGAAACTTGAGGTGAAGCCACTAAACAACAATTTATCGTTCCGCATAGATGACAGACAGGAGGAATTGGATTGACCACCAAGGACTATCAGCGCCTTTCGCCGCTGGTGATTTTTCTGCGCTATTTCGGAAACCACAAAAAACTCTTCGCCGTGGACGTGCTGTGCGCCATGAGCATTGCGGCCATTGACCTGGCCTTCCCGCTGGTGACCCGCAGCGCGCTGTACGATATGCTGCCGGGGAAGCTGTACAGGACCTTTTTCATCGTCATGGCGGCGGTGATTGTGTTCTATGTGCTGCGTTCGTTCCTCAATTACATCGTGGCCTACTACGGCCACACCTTCGGCATTCGGGTGGAGGCGGACATCCGGGCGGACCTGTTCCGGCATATGCAGCAGATGAGCTTCGATTTCTACGACAATAACCGGACCGGCAAGCTGATGGCGAGGCTCACCAGCGACCTCTTTGAGCTGACGGAGCTTGCCCACCACGGGCCGGAGGACATGATCACCTCGGTGCTGACCATTGTGGGGGCTCTCGTGGTGATGGCCCGGATTCAGTGGCGGCTGGCCCTGGTGGTGGGGCTGGTGATTCCCGTGTTCCTGATCGTAGTGATGACCATGCGGAAGCGGATGGCCCGGGCCTCCCAGGTGGCGAAAGAGAAGGTGGGCCACATCAACCAGGAGATCGAAAGCAGCCTGTCCGGCTTCCGCACCGCCCGGGCCTTTGGGAACGAGTCGGTGGAGGAGGCCCGGTTTGACGCGGCCAACCAGCAGTTCAAGACCTCCAAGCGGGAATTCCACAAGGCCATGGGCATGTTCCACAGCAGCATAGAGTTCTTCCTGTGCAGCCTGAATGTGGTGGTCATCGGCTTCGGCGGCTGGTATGTGATGCAGGACCGGATGGACTACCGGGATCTGCTGACCTTCACCTTGTATATTTCCTCCTTTGTCAACCCCATGCGCAAGCTTGCAAACTTCTCGGAGATGTTCGCCAACGGCTTCGCGGGCCTCAGCCGGTTCGTGGAGGTCATGCGCGCCGAGCCCACCATCCAGGACGCGCCGGATGCCAAGCCTCTCAGCAATGTGCAGGGACATATTCAGGTGCAGAACGTGTCCTTTGCCTATGAAGGGGACCTGGACGTACTGAAAAACGCTACGCTGGAGGTCCAGCCTGGGGAGACCATCGCCATTGTGGGCCCCTCCGGCGGCGGCAAGACTACGCTGTGCCAGCTGATCCCCAGGTTCTATGACGTGCAGTCCGGCAGTATTTCCATCGACGGCCTGGACATTCGCAAGGCCACCCAAAAAAGCCTTCACGAGAACATCGGCATTGTGCAGCAGGATGTGTTCCTCTTCGCGGATACGGTGCTGGAAAACATCCGCTACGGCAAGCCCGGGGCCTCCCTGGAGGAGGTGGCGGAGGCTGCCAAAAAAGCGGAGATTTACGACGATATCCTGGCCATGCCCCAGGGCTTCGACACCTTCGTGGGAGAGCGGGGCACCCTGCTCTCCGGCGGGCAGAAGCAGCGCATCGCCATTGCCCGGATTTTTCTGAAAAATCCTCCCATCCTGATTCTGGACGAGGCCACCTCCGCCCTGGACTCCGTGACGGAATCCAAAATCCAGCGGGCCTTTGACAATCTGGCTGTGGGAAGAACCACCCTGATTATCGCCCACCGGCTTTCCACCATCCGCAGCGCCAGCCGGATCGTGTCCATCGCCGACGGAGAAATCGCCGAGTGCGGCACCCACGAGGAGCTGCTGAAAACGGACGGCATTTACGCCCAGCTGTATAAGACCCAGAACGCATTGGCCCTGGAAGCCATGAAATAACCAAACGCCGCCCCGATGGGGCGGCGTTTTTGCGAATGGGAATGCTAAGGTAAATTGTTGTTTACATTACATGTTCCAAGTTTTCTGTCATTGCGAGCCAGCGCGCACGCTGGTGTGGCAATCCCCCGGTAAAAAGGGGAAACGGAACGAAAAGCGGCCTAAAACCTTGGGGGATTGCCACGCCAGTGTGCGCACTGGCTCGCAATGACAGCGTTTTTTGTTACGCTAAACAACAATTTATCGTACTTACATCTTCTCCGGGGCGGAGAAGGCGAGAAGGTCGATGCACTGCTCCAGGGCGCGCTTGGCAAGGCCGATGAGGGCGATGTAGCCGGCTTTCAGGGTTTCGTCCTCCTCGCCCAGGATCCGGGTTTCGTGGTAGAACTTGTTCACCGCCCCGGCCAGCTCGTAGATATAGGCGCAGATCAGGTTGGGGGCGGAGGAAGCAAGGGCGTTTTCCAGGGCCGGGCCCAGCTTGGTGATGGCGATCATCAGGTCCTTGGCAAAAGGGTTTGCCGGAGCCTGAATGGGAAGGTGCTCCCAGGGGCCGTATTTGGCCAGAATGGACTTAATCCGGACGATGGTATAGAGGATATAGGGGCCGGTATTGCCCTCGAAGGCGGCGAAGCGGTCCATATCGAACACATAGTCCTTGGTGGGCTGGTTCGAAAGGTCGCCGTATTTCAGGGCGGCCATGGCGATTTTTCCGGTGGTTTCTTCCACCATGGATTCCTCCACAATCTGGTTTTCCACCACCTTGGCCCGGACAAATTCGGTCATATCCGCGATCAGCTGCTCCAAGCGCATGACGCCGCCGTCCCGGGTCTTGAAGGGCTTGCCGTCGCTCCCGTTCATGGTGCCAAAGCCCAGATGCTCCAGTTCCACGCTTTCCGGCACGATGCCCGCCTTCCGGGCGGCCCGGAACACCTGCTCAAAATGGAGGCTCTGGCGTTTGTCGGTGACATAGAGGATTTTATCCGGGGCGAAGTCCCGGACCCGCTGGATCATGGTGGCGAGATCCGTGGTGGCATAGATGGCGGAGCCGTCGGACTTCACCAGAATGCAGGGGGGAACCTCCTTTTTGTCACCCTCCTGGGCCACGGGGATGACCCAGGCCCCCTCGGAGGGCACGGCGATGCCCCTGGCTTTCATATCCTCCACCATGGCGGGGATCAGGGGGTCCGCATCGCTCTCGCCCAGCCAACTTTCGAAGTGGACATCCAGATTGTCGTAGTTGCGTTTCAGATCGGCCACGGAAATGCGCATGATGTGATTCCACAGAGCCCGGTAGCCCCGGCGGCCCTGCTGGAGCTGGAAGGTGGCGGTGTGGGCCTGCTCGGCAAAGGCGGGATCCTCCTTCTTCCGGGCGGAGGCGGCGGGGTAGATTTCCTCAAGCTCCCCAATGGTGAAGGGAGCCTCTTCGGGGTATTCTCCGGTATAATCCGGGTCAAAATAACACAGGTCCGGCTCCCGGCGCTGCAGCTCCGCGATAATCAGACCCATCTGCAGGCCCCAATCCCCCAGGTGGATGTCGCCGATGGCGTTCCAGCCGAAGAATTTGTAAATCCGTTTCAAGCTCTCGCCGATGATGGCGCTGCGCAGGTGGCCGATGTGCAGGGGCTTTGCCACGTTGGGTCCGCCGTAGTCCACCACAATGGTCTTGCCTGCGCCGGATTTGGGGATGCCGAAGCCCTCGGCGGTGCGCATGGCCTCGAGATACCCGGTGAGGAAGCTGCCGGAGAGCTTCAGGTTGATGAAGCCCGGCATGACGGCCTCCGCCAGGGAGTAGTCGTTTGCGTCCAGCTTCTCCACCACAGCCTTGGCAATCTGGATGGGGGCGCACTTATACTGCTTGGCGGCGGCGAGGGCACCGTTGCACTGATACTCGCACAGGTCCGGCCGGTTGGACACGGTGACCCGGCCAAAGGAGGGGTCGTAGCCCGCGTCCGCGAAGGCCTGCTGCATTTTCGCGGTGATGATGTCTAAGATTTTTTCCATGGTATTTCTCCTGAAAATGACAGAGCATCTATGAAAGATGTCTGAATTGTTGGGGGATTGCCACGCCAGTGTGCGCACTGGCTCGCAATGACAGCATACTTCTTTATTTTTCCTTGTGCTGCTCCATCCAGTAGAGGTATTCGTCATAGGTGCCGTAGCGATCTACGATGGTGCCGTCGGGTTGGAAGGCGATGACACGGTTACAGACGGAGGACAGCATTTCGTGGTCGTGGGAAGCAAGCAAAACCACGCCGGGGAAGGCCTCCAGGCCCTTGTTTACCGCCTGGATAGACTCCATGTCCAGGTGGTTGGTGGGCTGGTCCAGCAGCACCACGTTGGCGCCGCTCAGCATCATTTTACTGAGCATACAGCGCACCTTCTCGCCGCCGGAGAGGACGTTCACGTGCTTGAATACGTCCTCGCCGCCGAAGAGCATCCGGCCCAGGAAGCCCCGGAGGTACACATCGTCCTTCTTGGCGGAATACTGGCGCAGCCAGTCCACCAGCTCCTCCTCGTTGCCCTCAAAGTAGGCGGAGTTGTCTTTCGGCAGGTAGCTGCGGGAGGTGGAGACACCCCATTTGATGCTGCCCTCGTCGGGCTGGAGCTCTCCCATGAGGATCTGGAACAAGGCGGTCTGGGCCAGCTCGTTTTCGCCCACGAAGGCGATCTTATCGGTTCTGCCCACGTTGAAGTAGACCTTGTCCAGCAGCTTCACCCCATCCACGGTAACGGACACATCCTTGACAGTGAGCACGTCCTTGCCCAGCTCCCGCTCCGGCTGGAAGCCTACGAAGGGATAGCGGCGGGTGGAGCAGGGCATTTCCTCCACGGTCAGCTTGTCCAGGAGCTTCCGGCGGGCGGTGGCCTGCTTGGCCTTGGCCTTGTTGGCGGAGAACCGCTGAATAAACAGCTGCAGCTCCTCAATCTTCTCCTGGTTGCGCTTATTCTTGTTGCGGATCATGGCCTGGACCATCTGGCTGGACTCGTACCAGAAGTCATAGTTGCCCACGTACATCTTGATTTTGCCGTAGTCAATGTCCACGGTGTGGGTGCAGACGGTGTTCAGGAAGTGGCGGTCGTGGCTCACGGCGATGACCATGCCGGGGAAGTCCAGCAGGAAGTCCTCCAGCCAGTTGATGGCCTCGATGTCCAGGTTGTTGGTGGGCTCGTCCAGCATGACAATGTCGGGATTGCCGAACAGCGCCTGGGCCAGCAGCACCTTCACCTTAAGCCTGGGGTCGGTGGCGGACATCAGGTCATAATGCATATCCGTGGGGATGCCAAGACCCTGAAGGAGGCGGGAAGCATCGGATTCGGCCTCCCAGCCGCCCATTTCCGCGAACTCTGCCTCCAGATCCGCGGCGCGAAGGCCGTCCTCGTCGGAGAAGTCGGGCTTTTCGTAGATGGCATCCTTCTCCTTCATCACATCATAAAGATGCTGGTTGCCCATGATGACGGTGTCCAGGATGGTGAAGTCGTCGTAGGCGTTCTGGTTCTGCTTCAGCACGGACACCCGCTTGTCGGGGTCCACCGTGACGGAGCCGGTGGTGGAATCCAATTCGCCGGTGAGGATGCGCAGGAAGGTGGACTTGCCCGCTCCGTTGGCACCGATGATGCCGTAGCAGTTGCCGGGGAGGAACTGCAAATCCACTTGCTGGAACAGCCATTGGCCGCCGAACTGCATTCCTAAGTTGTTGACTGTGATCATGTTGTACTCCTTATATGAAATAATTGTTTTTTGAGGATGGGGGAACGATAAATTGTTGTTTGAAATTGCGCGTTAAAAAAATCCTGTCATTGCGAACCAGTCCGCAGACTGGTGTGGCAATCCCCCGGTTAGAGG
>JBJEYY010000190.1:0-8474 GCA_051887095.1 Faecousia sp.
CACACTGGCGTGGCAATCCCCCGGTTGAATGGAACCATGTAACGATTACCACCAAAAATCCCAACGTTTTCCCGCTCTGTAGGGCAATTGTCGATACATTTCCCCTCTAACCGGGGGATTGCCACACCACTTAAGCGGACTGGTTCGCAATGACAGAAAACTTGCGGCGTACACCTGCTTTGTCTGTCCGCTATCGCCGAATCGATATGCGCCTTCCCGGTCAGCGCAGGTACGCTGCCTTGGTTTCCTCCAGGACGCGCTGGCACAGCTGTTTTGCCCGGTCCATGGACTCCGCCCGGCCGGAGAGGTAGAGCTTGATCTTGGGCTCGGTGCCGGAGGGCCGCACCAGAAGCTTCGCGGAGGCGGACTGGAACTGGAGCACGTTGCTCTTGGGCAGGCCCGTGCCATCGGCCAGATAGTCCACCGTACTCACAACTGGCTCCCCGGCAAGCTGCTTGGGGGGATTGGAGCGGAGGGTGTCCATAATGGCGGCCATCTTCGCCATGCCGTCGGCTCCCTCGAAGGTGAAGCTGGCCAGATCGTTGTGGTAGCAGCCGTGTTTTGCGTACAGGTCATCCATGGCCTGGGCCAGGGTCTTGCCCTGGGCGCGGTACCAGGCAGTCATCTCGCAGCAGAGCATGGAGGCATTCACCGCGTCCTTGTCCCGGACATGGGTGCCGGAGAGGTAGCCGTAGCTCTCCTCAAAGCCCAGGATGTACCGCTCGGGATGGCCCTCGTCCTCCAGCATGGCAATCTGCTCGCCGATGAACTTGAAGCCCGTCAGCACCCGGCGCAGCTCCACGCCGTATTCCCTGGCCACGGCGTCCGCCATGTCCGTGGACACGATGGTGGTCACCGCCACGGGATTGATCGGCATGGTGCCGTTTTCCAAACGCCTGCGGCAGATGTAGTCCAGCAGCAGCACGCCCATCTCGTTGCCGGAGATCAGCCGGTAGTCGTCCCCCTCCGGCACGGCCACGCCCATCCGGTCGCAGTCCGGGTCGGTGCCCAGAAGCAGGTCGGGCTTGACCTCCCGGCACAGCTGCAGGCCTAATTCCATAGCCTCCCGAATCTCCGGGTTGGGATAGGGGCAGGTGGGGAAATGCCCGTCAGGCTTCTCCTGCTGAGGCACCACGGTCACGTCCTCCACACCGATGCGCTTCAGGATTTTGGTGACGCACTCCAGGCCCGCGCCGTTGAGGGGGGTGTAGACCACCTTCAGGGCCTGCTTGCCTTCCGTCAGGGATTGGCCTTGCACCGCGTCCAGGAAGGCTTCCAGGCAGTCCTCGCCGATATAGCGGATGCTGCCGGAGGCCAGCCCCTCCTCAAGGGTGGGGAGCTTCCGGTCGGAGAACATATCCAGCTTGTTGATCTGCCTCAGCACGGCAGCGGCGGCCTCCAGGGTGATCTGGCAGCCGTCGGGGCCGTAGACCTTGTAGCCGTTGTACTTGGCCGGGTTGTGGCTGGCGGTGACGCAGATGCCCGCGCCGGTGTGATAGTACCGCACGGCCCAGCTTAAGGCGGGGGTGGGCTCCAGGCGGGGGTACAGGTAAGCCGTCAGACCGTTATCGGCGATGACCCGGGCGGCCTCCCGGGCGAAGAGGTCGGATTTGATTCGGCTGTCGTAGCCGATGGCCACGGACCCGGGCAGGCCGGCGGCTTTCAGATAGTCGCACAGGCCCTGGGTGGCCCGGCGGATGACGTAGATGTTCAGCCGGTTGGTGCCCGCGCCGATGACCCCCCGGAGGCCTCCGGTGCCGAATTCCAGATCCCGGTAGAACCGGTCAAAGATGGCGCTTTCGTCCTTCTCCGGGTCCAGCCCCCGCAGCTCCGCAGTCAGGTCCGGATCGTCCACAGCCTTCTCAAGCCAAAGATTATATAAAGCAAGTGTGTCCATAAGTACCTCCAATGTATTGAATTGATAATCTATCAGCGCGAAAACAGGCAGAAAAATTGGTGTTTGGCGCACTGAAAAAATGCTGTCATTGCGAACCAGCGCGCACGCTGGTGTGGCAATCCCCCAAGGATTTAGGGCCGTTTTCGTTCCGTTTCCCCTTTTTACCGGGGGATTCCCACGCCAGTGTGCGCACTGGCTCGGAATGACAGGAGATTTGCGGTGTATACCTGCAAACACCAATTTATCGAACTGCCGCGGTCACCGGATGCGCGTCTCTGAAATCATCGCGAAGCGATACCCTAACTGTCCACTTTCCACTGTCAACTGAATTTAAAACGGGTGGTCGAGTCTTGCGGCGGTGAGGAGCTCGGCCATGGTGTTGGTGCAGCTGATGGAATTGTCCTCCCGGCGCTTGAGGAGGAAGGTCTCCCCGGAGAGCTCAGGAATGTCGTCAATCTCCCCCCGGGCAAAGGCGCCCAGCCGGTCGGCGGCGGTTTTGAGCCGGGCGATGATGCCGCCCATGCGGAAGTCGATGACCTCGAAGCCGAAGGGCTTGTTGGTGGACTCCCAGAGCCTGCGCCACACCTGCCGCAATGCCTCCACCGCGTCGGCCACGGCGGGCAGATCCTCCGCGAGCCTCCCGCAGCCCTCCCGGTCCCCGGCACGAAGCACGCCTGCCGCCTGGGCATGATACCGGGCCTTCAGAGCCACGGCGTGGGCCAGAGCGGTATAGAAGTCGAAGAGCAGCGCGTATTCCGGATTCTCCCGGGCGGCCAGAGCGTATTTCCCCACCAGAGCCTCGTAATGCTCCGCGCAGGGGAAGCCCTCCAGATCCTTCTCAAACAGCTGCACCAGCGGATCCTGGTACAGAAGGATCTTGCACACATTGGTGGGATCGTTGGGCTTCGACTGCATCCCGGGAACGGTGTTCAGCTCCGACAGGGCGAGGAAGGCCCTGGCGTCGGCGTGGCAACACCGTTTAAACCGGTCGTAAAGCCACTGTTCGTCATACTCCCCATGGAAGGTCATCTCCCCGTAGAGCTGCATGCCCAGCAGGGCGGCAAGCATATTACACTCCTGACCGTCGTCACCCCAGCAGGTGGCCACCACCAGGGGGATTCCCGCCCGGCGGCAGGAGGCCAGGGCGGCCCGGGTGTTGGCAATGGTGGTGGGATAGGCGGGGGCCGGTCCGATCCAGGTCCAGATGCCGCCCGCGAACACCGTCTTCGCCGGGAACATGGCGTGCTTGCGCAGGGCGTCGTCGTACAGCTCCTCCCGGCTCTGGTAGTAGTCCCAGTACACCAGGCTCACCCGCTTGTCCACCGCGGCAATGGCCTCGGGGGAGGGGTCTTTCTCGGAGTGGTAGTGCATGCCATCAATCTGGAAGTACATATCGCTCCAGATCATGGCCGAGAGCCCTAAATCCTCGCAGATGTCCAGCAGCCGCTTCAGATGCCGGCCCATGATGTTCTGGGGATTCTCGTAGCCATGGTGGTACAGGTGGGCCCCCAGGCCCATGCCGTAGGCCTCGTCCATGCCCAGGTGAATCCGCTTGGAGCGGTAGGGGGCGGAGGCGGCCCGGATCATCTGGGTGAGGATTTCATAGGTCTCCTCCCGGTCCGGCTCGATGACGGACTCGTTCTCCCGGACGTGGTGGTAGGCAGGCCACTTCATCACCCGGTCCAGGTGTCCCAGGGTCTGAATGCAGGGAATCAGCTCAATCCCCAGCATATCCGCGTAATCGTCCAGCGCCTTCAGTTCGTCATAGGTATAGCGGCCCCGCTTGTAGCCGAAGAAGGGCTGCTCGGGGACCTCGTAGGTGTCCTCGGTGTACATCATACCCAGGTTCAGGCCCATGAGGGCCATCTTCCGCAGGAACCCCTTCAGCGCCTCAGTTGTAAGCACCGCGTTGCGGGAGCAGTCGAACATCACGCCCCGGGAAGCGAAGGCAGCCTCCTCCCGGATGTCGCAGGGGTGAAGATCCTCGGGGATCAGGCTCAGGGCCCGGTAGAACTGAATGGGCTCGGCCCAGGTGACGGTGACGGCATTCCCGTCGCAGCACATCCCAAGATGATCCCCCTTCACCGCGGTGACCTTCACGCCCCGGCGGCCCAGTCCGAAGCCAAGCTCACATTTCAGCTCCTCCAGCGCGGCCTCATAGCCCCGGGGAGGCTGACCGGCAACGGTAACGGACGAAATCATAGAATTCCTCCTTGTGTTGAAAATGGTAAAGGCATTATTGATTCCTGCACCCCCGACCCGCATCCGCGCATCCGGGGGATGCTGCAAGCATTATCGTCCAAAACCGCTCCGATTGGAAGAGGGAATTTACGAAAAAAGAAAATTTGGAGGAATCGCCAGAAAATATATTAAATCTTTGTTAAGTATACACAAAACGGAAAAAACTGTCAAAAATGCACAAAAAGAATAGATCGAAAAAGTGTTCCATTATATACTATAAAGTTTCCTTTTTAGACTTCCATAATTCCTCGAATAAAAATATAATGTATATGTAAAGTGCGGAGAGTCGTATACCGCGCGCAAGACCGAAGAAAGGACTGATAACCTCATGGCTGAACTCAAGACCAAGGCCCAGCCCGCGAAACTGGGTCAGCGCCGTAACAAGTGGACCAGGGACGATACGGAACTTACCGTTTTGGCTGTTCCAACCATGGTGTGGTATGCGCTGTTTTGCTACCTGCCCATGTTCGGTATCATCTTGGCCTTCAAGGATTACAGGATCGTAGACGCTACCAAGAGCTTCCTGTACAACCTGATCCACAGTGATTGGGCCGGCTTCAAGAACTTCCAGTACTTCCTGAGCCTGAAGGATTTCCCCATGATCCTGCGCAACACCATCCTCTACAATGTGGTGTTCATCGTGCTGGACATCGTGCTTCCCGTGGGCCTGGCCATCATGATCAGCAACATCTACTCCAAGCGCAAGTCCAAGACCTATCAGACCCTGATGTTCATGCCCCACTTCATGAGCTGGGTTGTGGTCAGCTACTTTGTCTACGCCTTTCTGGACGGCGACAAGGGTCTGCTGAACAACATCATTCAGTTCTTCGGCGGTGACCGGATCAAGTGGTACACCGAGGCTAAATACTGGCCCTACATCCTGACCATCATGCACATCTGGAAGGTGCTGGGCTACTCCATGGTGGTCTACCTTGCCTCCATCACCGGCATCGACACCAGCCTGTATGAAGCCGCCGTGCTGGACGGCGCGTCCAAGGCCCAGCAGGCCCGCTACATCACCCTGCCCAGCCTGCAGCCCATCATTATTATGATGTTCATCCTGGCGGTGGGCCGGATCTTCTCCTCTGACTTCGGTCTTTTCTACCAGGTCACCCGAGGCGCCAACGTGAAAATCGCCGAGGTGGTCACAACCTTTGATGTAAAGATTTACCAGATGGTCTCCACCAGCAGCCGCCTGGGCCAGAACGCTGCGGCCTCCATGTTCCAGTCCATCGTAGGCTGCGTCACCATCCTCACCGCCAACGCGATCGTCAGCAAGATCGACCGCAACAGCGCGCTGATTTAAGGAGGTGGCCTTTATGAGTAAGAAAACCAAGCATCCCGCAACCACCAACGACAACATGAACCGACTGAACCGGATTTCGCCCACCACCAACTTCCTGTTCAACGCGCTGTTTCTGATTCTGGCGCTGGCCTGCTTCCTGCCCATTGTCTTCATCTTCATCATCTCCATCACCAAGAATGATGTGCTGCGGACCCAGGGCTACCAGCTCTATGTCACCGCGGAAACCGTGTCCTTCGACGCCTACGCCTTCCTGTGGGGCCAGCGGCACGTGATTCTCAACGCCCTGGTGGTCTCCGTGAAGGTCACCGTCATCGGCACCGTGCTGGGCGTCATGCTCACCTGCCTCATGGGCTACGTCCTTTCCCGCAAGGAGCACAAGCTCAACGGCTTTCTCACCATGCTGGTGTTCATCCCCATGGTCTTCGGCGGCGGCCTTGCCTCCAGCTATGTGGTGAATACCCAGATTCTGAACCTGCGGGACACCCTGTGGGCACTGATTCTGCCTCTGGCGGTTTCCAGCTACAACGTCACCATCGCCCGGACCTTCTTCCGGACCACCATTCCCGATTCCATCATCGAATCGGCAAAGATTGACGGTGCTTCCCAGTGGACGGTATTCTTCAAGATCGTGCTGCCCATCTCCAAGCCGGTGCTGGCCACCATCGCCCTGTTTCTGGCCTTCGGCTACTGGAACGATTGGTATCAGTCCATGCTGTACATCAACGACTCCAGCCTCAAGTCCCTGCAGGCCATGCTGGACTCCATGCAGAAGAGCCTGGAGTATCTGACCAAGAACCCCTCCGCCGGTATGACCAGTGCCGACCTGAAGAAGTCCATGCCCCAGGAATCCGTGCGTATGGCCATTGCCTTCGTGGTGGCTGTGCCCATTGCCTGTGTGTACCCCTTCTTCCAGAAGTACTTCATCTCCGGCCTCACCGTCGGCGCCGTGAAGGGCTAAGAAGCCACCAACGCAAATTGTTGTTCGTAGGTGTTCTCCACAAATTTCCTGTCATTCCGAGCCAGTGCTCACACTGGCGTGGGAATCCCCCGGTTAGAGGGGACCGTAACGAAAACCGCCCTAAATCCTTCGGGGATTGCCACGCCAGTCTTCGGACTGGTTCGCAATGACAGCGTTTATTTGGTGCGCTGAACAACAACTTATCTCATCCCCGTATTGCAGCGGGCATCGTCCCGTTTCAATAGAATATTATTAGGAGGAAAACACAAATGAAGAAGATTCTCGCACTTCTGCTGGCGGTCCTGATGGTCGCTTCCCTGTTCGCAGGCTGCGGCTCCAAGGGCTCCGACGCTCCCGCCAACACCGGCAACCAGACTGCCAGCTCCGGCAACCAGGGCGCGCCCTCCGGTGAGATCCCCACCCTGAAGTGGGTCACCGTCGGCTCCGGCATGCCCAGCAACTATGATGCCTGGAAAGCCGCCATGGACGCTTACCTGGAAGAGAAGATCGGCATCCATCTGGACATCGAGGTCGTGGGCTGGGGCGACTGGGATACCCGCCGCAACATGATCGTCTCCACCAACGAGCCCTACGACATCATGTTCACCAACAACGGCACCTTCTACAATGACGTGGCCATCGGCGCTTTCGCCGATATCTCCGGCATTCTGGAAGCCAATGCCCCCAAGCTGATTGACCTGATCCCCGCTGATTACTGGGATGCCTGCAAGGTTGGCGGCGGCCTGTACGCCGTGCCCACCTACAAGGACTCCTCCGCTACTCAGTACTTCGTCTACGACAAGGCTGCTGTGGAAGCCACCGGTCTGGACTACGCCAATGCCCACACCATGGCTGACGTGACCCCCATCCTGAAGGCTATGTACGAGAACCAGGGCTCCGCTCCCTTCATCCTGGCCATGGGCGGCCTGGATGCCATCTACGCCTCTAAGTATGACGATCTGTCCAGCGGCCTGGCTGCCATCGGCGTCTCCTACACCGGCGGCGAGCCCAAGGTTGTTTCCGTGTTCGAGCAGGAGGACGTTCTGGCCGATCTGGACACTCTGCACGAGTGGTTCAATGCCGGCTACATCAACTCCGATGCCGCCACTCTGAGCGAGGCTCCTTCCTACCGCGCCGCTTTCGTGGCTCAGGGCTGGTCTCTGGCCGCCGTCACCACCTGGGGCCCCCAGATGGGCGTTGACGCCGTCGCTGTCCAGTATGGCAACACCGTGCTGTCCAACTCCACCGTTCAGGGCTCCATGAACTGCATCAGCGCCGCCTGCAAGTACCCCGAGAAGGCCCTGCAGCTGCTGGAGCTGGTCAACACCGACTCCTTCGTCCGTGACTCCCTGTACTTCGGTCTGGAGGGTGAGAACTTCCAGTATGTGGACGGCAAGGTCGAGCGTCTGAACACCGACTGGACCATGGCCGGCTACACCCAGGGCACCTTCTTCCAGGTCACCCAGCAGGTCACCGAGGAGTTCAACCAGTGGGACGAGGTCAAGGCTCTGAACGAGCAGGCCGTTGGCTCCCCCGTCCTGGGCTTCGCTTTCGATACCGCTCCTGTTGCTGACCAGCTGCAGGCCTGTATCGCCATCTTCGCTCAGTACCGTCCCGTTCTGATGACCGGCACCGAGGAGCCCAGAGCTTTGATCGCCGATATGCTGGACGAGATGCGCGCTTCCGGTCTGGACGACATCCTCGCCGAGGCTCAGCGCCAGATCGACGAGTGGGCAAAGTAATTCGCGACTGAAGATACTTCCTGCTTAGCGTTACACGCCGGTGGGGCTATTGCAGCAGCAATAGCCCCACTTTTTTTAAGGCTCAGTTGGAAGATAAATTGTTGTTTACACTACATGTTCCAAGCAATCAGTCATTGCCATGAAAAATGCTGTCATTGCGAACCAGTGCGCTTAAGTGGTGTGGCAATCCCCCAGTTAGAGGGGAAATGTATCGACAATTGCCCTACAGAGTGGGGATACGTTGCGATTTTTGGTGGTAATCGTTACCTGGTTCCATTCAACCGGGGGATTGCCACACCAGCGTGCGCGCTGGTTCGCAATGACAGTTCT
>JBJEYY010000191.1:0-8418 GCA_051887095.1 Faecousia sp.
TACGTTTCTAACACCAATTTGTCGGCTTGCTGACTTAAGCCGATAAGCACATTATCTTTTATCTCTTATCTATATAAAATATCCCCCGCCGCTGAGGGGTTACAGCGACGGGGGAAGGGAGGTATTGAGCTTAGCCGCCGAAGACGCTGAGCAGGAAGCCCGCGGCGATGGCGGAGCCAATGACGCCGGCCACGTTGGGGCCCATGGCGTGCATCAGCAGGAAGTTGCTGGGATTGTTCTTCTGGCCCACGGTGTTGGCAACCCGGGCGGCCATGGGCACGGCGGACACGCCGGCGGAGCCGATCAGGGGGTTGACCTTGCCCTTGGTGAGCTTGCACATCACGTTGCCGCCCAGCAGACCACCGGCGGTGGAGATGCCGAAGGCCAGCACACCCAGCACCACGATTTTCAGGGTGTTCAGGGTCAGGAAGGTGGAGCCCACCATGGTGGCGCCCACGGCGGTGGACAAGAGGATCGTGACGATGTTCATCAGGGCGTTCTGCACGGTGTCGCTGAGCCGGTCGGTGACGCCGGTTTCCTTGAACAGGTTACCCAGCATCAGGCAGCCGATCAGAGGAGCGGTGTCGGGCAGCAGCAGGGCCACGAAAATCACAACCACAATGGGGAAGATGATCTTCTCGGTCTTGGAGACCTGACGGGTCTGAACCATCTTGATCTGCCGGTCCTTGGCGGAGGTCAGGGCGTTCATGATGGGAGGCTGGATCAGGGGGATCAGAGCCATGTAGGAGTAGGCTGCCACGGCAATGGCGCCCAGCAGTTCCGGAGCCAATTGGCTGGTCAGGAAGATGGCCGTGGGGCCGTCAGCGCCGCCGATGATGCCGATGGACGCAGCCTGGGGGCCGGAGAAGCCCAGCAGCACCGCGCCGAAGAAGGCCACGAACACGCCCAGCTGAGCGGCAGCGCCCAGCAGCAGGCTCTTGGGATTGGAGAGCAGGGGACCGAAGTCCGTCATGGCGCCCACGCCCATGAAGATCAGACAGGGATACAGAGAGGTCTTGACACCGATGTAGAGAATGTCAATCAGTCCGGCCTCCCGGAGGATGGCGCCGTAGCTGTGGTAAGCGGGGTTATTAGCATCCATGAAGGCGTCCCACAGCTCCTGGTGGTACAGCCCGCCCAGGGGGAGGTTCGACAGCAGGCAGCCGAAGGCAATGCCCACCAGCAGCAGCGGCTCGAACTTCTTCACAATGCCCAGGTACAGCAGTACACAGGCGATGATGATCATGACCAGGTTCTGCCAGCCGCCCTGGGACAGAAAGCCCTGGGTCAGCGCGGCAAAGCCGGAGCCATTCCAAAGGTCTAACAGGATATCACCAACATTGATCATGGCGTGTCCTCCTTATGCCAGGACAACCATGGTGGCTCCGGTGTCAACGCTCTGGCCCTTGGTCACGTTCACCGCGGCCACGGTGCCGGCCTTGGGGGCGAAGATTTCGTTCTCCATCTTCATGGCCTCGAGAACCACCAGCAGGTCGCCTTCCTTTACCGCCTGGCCCTGGGTGACAGCCACCTTCAGAATGTTGCCGGGCATGGGCGCGGTGACGGCCTCCCCGGCCACAGGCGCGGGAGCAGCGGCAGGAGCAGGAGCGGCAGCGGGAGCCGCCACGCTCGCGGGGGCAGGAGCGGCCACGGGAGCGGGAGCAGCGGCCACGGCGGTGCCGCCGATGACCACCATGGCAGCGCCGGTGTCCACGGAGGAGCCCTTGCTCACATTCACAGCGGTGACGGTGCCGGAGCAGGGGGCGTAGATTTCATTTTCCATCTTCATGGCTTCCAGCACCACCAGCAGGTCCCCTTCCTTCACGGTCTGTCCCTGGGTAACGGCCACCTTCAGGATGTTGCCGGGCATGGGCGCGGAAACGGTGGTGCCGCCGGACACGGTTACGCCGGAGGCAGCGGGGGCAGGGGCAGCGGCGGGAGCAGGAGCGGCAGCCACAGGAGCGGCGGCAGCGGGGGCCACGGGAGCAACGGCGGCGTACTCGTCCAGAAGCATGGCCTTCCCGGCCTCGACCTCCACCTCGTAGGTGCGGCCGTTCAGGGTCACTTTGTATTTCATAATTACTTGACCTCCTTGATGGAAATGAAGCGCAGCTCATTCAGGGGCTTGCCCATCTGATTGGCCACGATGGCCATGAGCATGGCGGCAGTCTTGGGGGGAACGTCGTGGAGCTTCAGCTGCCCGGCGGTGCCGGGAGCCTCGGCAGGAGCGGCAGCGGCCACGGGGGTTACCGTGACGGGAGCCGCAGTGCTCTGGGGCTGAGCAGCGGCCTTGGCCTTGTTGGCCTTGGCAACGAAAATCTTACCCATGGCGATAATCACGCACATCAGCAGCACAATGCCGAAGAACACCACGCAGTAGCCCATCACGGCCACAATGGCGGCGTTGCCGATGCTGATGTTCTGAAGATGCTCAGGGATGGAAGCGGCGAGAAACATCATGGCGGTTCCTCCTTAGCACTCTTCGATGGAGTAGGTAACCACGTTCTCTTCCTTGGCCTTGCGCTCCTCCAGGAACTTCTCGGCCAGGTTGGGGAAGGCGATGTAGCTGAGCACATCCTCGTCGGACTTGGCAAGATCGCCCAGTTTCTCCCGGGTCTTCTCCACCACGGGCGCCAGGGTGTCGGCGTAGCGGCCCTCCAGGGGCTTTTCGTCGCCCAGGATCTGGGCCTGGATCTCAGGATTGATGGGGGCGGGAGTGATGCCGTACTCGCCGCGGCAGTAGGCCTTGATCTCCTTGGACACGGACTTGTAGCGCTGGCCGTCCAGCACGTTGCGGACCGCCTGCACGCCAACCATCTGGCTGGTGGGGGTCACCAGGGGAGGATAGCCCATATCGGCGCGGACCTTGGGGGTCTCCACAAGCACCTCGTCAAACCGATCCAGAGCGTTCACCTGCTTCAGCTGGCTGAGAAGGTTAGAGAGCATACCGCCGGGAATCTGGTAGGTCAGGCACTGGGTATCAGTGGCCATGGACTTGGGCATCAGGGTGCCGTCCTTGATAAAGTCATCCCGGACGGTCTTGAAGTAGTCGGCCATCTTCTTGGTCTGGGTATCGTCCAGGTCCACCTCATAGCCCAGCTGGCGCAGAGCGTAGGCCAGGGTTTCGGTGGCGGGCTGGGAGGTGCCGCCGGAGAAGGGGGAGATGGCGGTGTCGATGATGTCCACACCGGCTTCCACAGCCTTCAGATAGGTCATGAAGGCCAGGCCCGTGGTGGAGTGGGTGTGCAGGTCGATGGGCATGCCGGGCACCGCGTCCTTGATGGCGGAGACCAGGTCGTAGGCCTCCTGGGGTCCCATGATACCGGCCATATCCTTAATGCAGATGGTGGAAGCGCCCATTTCCTTCAGCTCCTTGACCATCTGCACGTACTTGGCGTGGGTATGGACGGGGGAGGTGGTGTAGGAGATGGTGCCGGAGGCGATGGCACCGGCGTTCACGGTAGCTTCCATGGCCACCTTCAGGTTGTTCACGTCGTTGAGGGCGTCGAAGATGCGGATGATGTCAATGCCGTTCTCCACAGCCTTCTTGACGAACAGCTTCACGAAATCATCGGGGTAGTGGCTGTAGCCCAGCACGTTCTGGCCGCGAAGCAGCATCTGCAGCTTGGTGTTGGGCACGGCAGCCCGGATTTTCCGCAGCCGCTCCCAGGGATCCTCGTTCAGATACCGCAGGCAGACGTCAAAGGTAGCGCCGCCCCAGCACTCGATGGCGTAGTAGCCCGCCTTGTCGATGGTGGAGAGCATGGGCTCGAACTTGGCGAAGGGCAGCCGGGTGGCAATGAGAGACTGGTTTGCGTCCCGCAGAACAGTCTCTACAAACTGAACTTTTTGTGCCATTGAATATTGACCTCCGTAATAAAGAATAATATAGAGTAGGCCGAGCCGCCGGAAGGCAAAGCGCAGCCGTCGGAATACCGAAACGGCAAAAACCGGGAACGAGAAGGCAGAACCTCCAAAGCCCCAATCTCCACCTAATACATAGTAGCACAAAAGGGGGAAATTGTAAACAGGGATTTTTCCTAATTTTCGGGAAAAACGGGGGGATTTGACATGGGAGAATGGACAATTGAGGCCGATAATATAACCGAAAGCGTATACCTTTTATAGCCGGGAGCATATCCCGGCTGACAGAGGATCAGCCTGTTGTTTGTCTCTTCGCACCCAAGTTTCCTGTCATTGCGAGCCAGTTCGCAAACTGGCGTGGCAATCCCCCGGTTAGAGGGGAAATGTACCGAAAATCACCCTGAAGAGTGGATGATATTGCGATTTTTGGTGGTAATCGATACCTGGTTCCATTCAACCCGGGGATTGCCACACCAGTCTGAGGACTGGTTCGCAATGACAGGAAGCTTGTGGCGTACACCTACAAACACCAATTTCTCTTTCTGCCGCGAAAGACGATCGGAAGGCAAAAGTTAATGAATCATTCACAATCCACCCCTTGACAATCTTAGCACTCAATGGTATAGTTTGCTTAGCACTCAGAGGAAAGGAGTGCTAACAGCGAAAGGGGGGAATTTCATGGAGCTTTCCGAGCGCAAGAAGAAGGTGCTTCGCAGCGTGGTGGACCTTTATATCCGCACCGCGGAGCCTGTGGGCTCCAAGGCCATCGCGGAGCTTCCGGACATGAACTATTCCTCCGCCACCATCCGCAATGAAATGGCGGAGCTCACCACGCTGGGCTTCCTGGAGCAGCCCCACACCAGCGCGGGCCGGGTGCCTTCGGCCTCGGGCTACCGGCTGTATGTGGATGAGCTGATGATGGACTACCGGCTTTCCATTGACGAGACCAAGTCCATCAACACCGCCATCGAGGAGAAGATGCAGCGCATCGACAAGATGATGGAAAACGTGGCAAAGCTGGTATCCCAGGCCACCAACCTTCCCGCCATCTCCGCCGCGTCCCGGCAGGGGGGCGGCTCGGTTACCCGGTTTGACCTGATTCTGGCGGACCAGGGCAGCGTGATTCTGGTGCTGATGCTGTCGGGAGACCAGGTGGTGAACAAGCTGATTAAGCTTCCCCTCAGCGTCACCGAAAGCGATCTGAAGGTTCTTTCCGCCGTGCTGAACGCGGCCATGACGGGCCTGACTCTGGAGGAATTTACCCCGGAGCTCATGGACCGGGTGATGCGCTCGGCCGGCGCGGCAGCGAACCTGGTGCCCGTGATTGTGGACTTCGCCACCGAGACCCTTCGGGGAATGGCTGCCACCAACGTATCTGTGGTCGGACAGTCGAAGCTGCTTGGCCTGCCCGAGTACCGGGATGTGGAGAAAGCCCAGCGGGTGCTGTCCTCCATTGACGAGGACGCCTTCAGCAATCTCCCCGCCGTGATGCAGGGCGAGAGCGGCACCAAGGTTTTGGTTGGCCCCGAGAACGTGGCGGATGAACTGAAGGACACCTCCGTTGTCATGACCAAGTTCGACATCGGCGATGGTCTCCAGGGCATGATCGGCGTGGTGGGACCCACCCGCATGGATTACGCAAAGGTCACGGCCCGGCTTAGCTACTTCGCCGAGAGTCTCAGCAAGATGTTCGCCAAACCCGAAACCCCACAACTACCGGAGACTGTCTCCGAAGATCATAAGGAGGCCTGAACGTGGCAAAGAAAGATGACAAGAAGAAGGAAACCCCCGCTGAGGAGCTGACACCCGAAGAAGAAACCCCCGCTCCCGAAGCCGCCGAAGCACAGCCGGAAGAAGCTCCCGAAGCTGCTCCCGCGGAACCGGCGGTGGACTGGGAGGAGAAATTCAACGCCGAGCACGACGCCCACCTGCGGCTGGCTGCCGAGTATGACAACTTCCGCAAGCGCACCATCAAGGAGAAGGAGGCCAGCTACGGCAACGGAAAGTCCGACGCGGTGGCGAAAATCCTTCCCGTGTACGATAACCTGTCCCGGGCCCTGAACCAGGAAACCCAGGACCTGGCCTACAAGAAGGGTGTGGAGCTGACCATGAACGAGCTGGTGAAAATCCTGAACGGCCTGGGCGTGGAAATCTTCGGCCAGCCCGGCGACGCCTTTGACCCCAACCTGCACAACGCGGTGATGCACTGCGAGGACGAAAACTTAGGAGAAAATGTCATCGCCCAGGTGTTCCAGCAGGGCTTCAAGCTGGGCGATAAGGTGGTCCGCTTCGCCATGGTGCAGGTCGCCAATTAACCTCCATAAACCGGTGTCATTGCGAACCAGTGCGCTTAAGTGGTGTGGCAATCCCCCGGTTAGAAGGGAAACGGAACGAAAGGCACCCGGAAGGACCGGGGGATTCCCACGCCAGTCTGAGGACTGGCTCGGAATGACAGTATAGTATTTCAGTGTAAAAACGAATCTTTTATATATTTAGGAGGAAAACATTATGTCTAAGATTATCGGTATCGACCTTGGTACTACCAATTCCTGCGTGGCCGTCATGGAAGGCGGCGAACCCGTTGTCATCGCCAACGCCGAGGGCGCCCGCACCACTCCCTCTGTGGTGGCCTTCTCCAAGACCGGCGAGCGGATGGTTGGCCAGATTGCCAAGCGGCAGGCTGTGACCAACTCCGACCGCACCGTGTCCTCCATCAAGCGGCACATGGGCGAGAACTACCATGTGACCATTGACGGCAAGGGCTACACCCCCCAGGAAATCAGCGCCATGATCCTGCAGAAGCTGAAGGCGGACGCCGAGAGCTACCTGGGCCAGACCATCACCGAGGCCGTCATCACCGTGCCCGCCTACTTCTCCGATGCCCAGCGGCAGGCCACCAAGGACGCCGGCAAGATCGCCGGCCTGGACGTGAAGCGGATCATCAACGAGCCCACCGCCGCGGCTCTGGCCTACGGCCTGGATAAGGAGTCCGAGCAGAAGATCATGGTCTATGACCTGGGCGGCGGCACCTTCGATGTGTCCATCCTGGACATCGGCGACGGCGTCATCGAGGTTCTGGCCACTGCCGGCGACACCCACCTGGGCGGCGACGACTTCGACCAGCGGATCATGGACTACCTGGTTGCCGAGTTCAAGAAGGCCGAGGGCATCAACCTGGCCAGCGACAAGGTGGCCATGCAGCGTCTGAAGGAAGCCGCTGAGAAGGCCAAGATCGAGCTGTCCGGCGTCACCTCCACCAACATCAACCTGCCCTATATCACCGCCGACGCCACCGGCCCCAAGCACCTGGACGTGACCCTGACCCGGGCCAAGTTCAATGAGCTGACCGCCGATCTGGTGGAGCGGACCATGAAGCCCGTCCGTCAGGCCATGTCCGACGCCGGCCTCAAGGCCAGCGACATCCAGAAGGTGCTGCTGGTGGGCGGTTCCACCCGGATCCCCGCCGTCCAGGACGCGGTGAAGAACATCACCGGCAAGGAAGGCTTCAAGGGCATCAACCCCGACGAGTGTGTGGCCGTGGGCGCTGCCATTCAGGGCGGCGTGCTCACCGGCGACGTGCAGGACATCCTGCTGCTGGATGTGACGCCCCTGTCTCTGGGCATCGAGACCATGGGCGGCGTGTTCACCCGTCTGATCGACCGGAATACCACCATCCCCACCCACAAGAGCCAGATCTTCTCCACCGCCGCTGACGGCCAGACCAGCGTTGAGGTCCATGTCCTCCAGGGCGAGCGGGAAATGGCCGCTTACAACAAAACTCTGGGCCGCTTCCAGCTCAGCGGCATCGCTCCCGCGCCCCGCGGCGTGCCCCAGATCGAGGTTTCCTTCGACATCGACGCCAACGGCATCGTGAAGGTTTCCGCCAAGGATCTCGGCACCGGCAAGGAGCAGCAGATTTCCATCACCGCTTCCACCAACCTCAGCCAGGAGGACATCGACAAGGCTGTCCGCGAGGCCGAGCAGTTCGCCGCCGAGGATAAGGCCCGGAAGGAAGAGGTGGACACCCACAACATGGCCGACCAGACCGTGTACCAGACCGAAAAGACCCTGAACGAGCTGGGCGACAAGATTGACGCTTCCGAGAAGGCTTCCATCCAGTCCTCCATCGACCATCTGAAGGAAGTCAACAAGGGCACCGATGTGGCCGCCATCAAGGCCGCTACCGAGGAGGTCCAGAAGGCCTTCTACAAGGTTTCCGAGAAGCTCTACCAGCAGTCCGCTCCCCAGGGTGATCCGAACTGCGGCAACAACGGCAACTGCGGCAGCTGCGGAAACGACGACGGCGTCGTGGATGCCGACTACGAAACTGTAGACTAATTGTAAGGTATCCAAGCTCGAGGGGCGGCAAACTCGCCGCCCCTCGATTGGCGTATTTACTAAGTTGACAGTGGAAAGTTGACAGTGGACAGTTAAGGAGTCCCTTCGGGATGATTAAAAATAGAATCAAAGCGGCAAATTGGTGTTCGTAAGGGTGCGCCCCAAATTTTCTGTCATTGCGAACCAGTCCTCAGACTGGTGTGGCAATCCCCCGGT
>JBJEYY010000192.1:0-1526 GCA_051887095.1 Faecousia sp.
AGCCAGTGCGCACACTGGCGTGGCAATCCCCCAAGGATTTAGGGCGGTTTTCGTTGCGTTTCCCCGTTCAACCGGGGGATTGCCACACCAGTCTGCGGACTGGTTCGCAATGACAGATTATTTGGAACGTGTAGTGTAAACAACAATTTTCCTTCATTCCCGTCAAAAATCTCCCCTGCCGCGCAATGCGGCAGGGGAGAAACATTTATCTTGCATGTTCCGCCAGGAAGTCACCCAGATCCTCCATGGCCCGCTTCAGAACCTCCGGCTCCGGAAGCATGACCACCCGGAACCGAAGATCCTCGTGCCAATCAAAGCCCTGGCCGGGGATCACCAGTACCTTCTTCTCATGCAGGAACTGCATGGCAAAATCCTGGGCGTCGGCAAAATCGAAGCGGTCCTTCTCAAGCCCCGGGAACAGATAGAACGCCGCACGGCAGGGCCGGTAGGTCACCCCCGGAATCCGGTCCAGAGCCGCCATAGTAGCGTTCCGCTGCTCATAAAGTCTTCCACCGGGAAGAATCATCTCCCGGGTGCTCTCCGGGTCCGCCAGTGCCGCGGGAATCACCAGCTGGGTCAGGGCGTTGCCACACAGCCGCATGGCGGCCAGCTGCATGACCCCGTATTGTACCTCGTCCAACGCCCCCTTGGGTCCGGAAAAGACCATCCACCCGCAGCGAAAGCCGCAGACGATGTGGCTTTTGGACAGGCCGTTAAAGGTGACGCAGGGTACGTCCGGGGCCAGGGCCGCGGTGGAGGTATACTCCAGCCCATCCATCACCAGCCGGTCGTAAATCTCGTCCGACAGCAGCACAAGGCTGTTCTGTCTCGCAATCTCCGCGATTTCCAGCAGGGTTTCCCGGCTGTATACCGCGCCGGTGGGATTATTGGGATTGATGACCAGGATCGCCTTGGTACGGCTCGTCACCTTGGCACGGATGTCTTCCACATCCGGATTCCACCCGTTTTCCGGGTCACAGCGGTAGAACACCGGCCGTCCGCCCGCGAGATAGACATTGTTGCTCCACAGCGAGTAGCAGGGCGACGGCAGCAGCACCTCGTCCCCCGTACCCACCAGAGCGCTGACCAGCATGGAGGCTGCCTCGCTGACACCGTTGCAGATGAACACATCGTCGGCAGTCACCCCCTGCAGCCCTCTTCCCAGATGGTAAGCGCAGATAGCATCCCGGGCCGCCTGCATGCCCCGGACATCGCAGTAGGGCACCGCCTCGTCAATGTGATCTTCCAGCGCCCGGCGAACACTCTGCGGCATATGAAAACCAAACCGCGCAGGATTTCCGGTATTCAGCTTCAGAACCGGAATTCCCTGAGCCTCCATCCGCAGGGCCTCCTGGTACAGCGGACCCCGGATATCCGAATGGACGTGCTCCAATCGGTTAGATCGTGCAATCATTTCTCTCTTCCCCTATTTATTATCCTCGATATCCGCTTTCATCAGCAGTCAAATTGTTGTTTATACTACACGTTTCAAATTTCCTGTCATTGCGAACCAGCGCGCACGCTGG
>JBJEYY010000193.1:0-1523 GCA_051887095.1 Faecousia sp.
CCCCATTTTACCGGGGGATTGCCACACCAGTCTGCGGACTGGTTCGCAATGACAGCTTCTTTTTAAGTGCGCTAAACAACAATTTATCTTTCGCCCTCCCGAACCCAATCGGCAGAGCGCGAAACGACGCGGCAGACGGTTTTCCGTCAGCCGCGTCGTTTTCAGAATGCTCTTAAATACGACTTAGTTTTTCAGCTCCAGCGCAAGTTCGATTTCTTCCTCGTCCCGCTGTCCAGTTGGCTCGAATCCCAGACTGCGGTACAGCCGCAGCGCCGCAGGGTTTTCTTCATGGCAGGTCAGCGCCACCCGGTTGGAGCCCCCGAAGGGCTTGGTGCGGATATACTCCAGGCACTTCTCCAGTGCCTTTTTCCCATAGCCCCGGCCCTGGTGCGCCCGGTCCACCATCATGTGCCAGATGTCATACTCCGGGATGTCGTAGTCATAAATGACCATCACATACCCCACCATCCGCTCCCCGGCATAAATTCCGAAGGGCTGGCACTGCTCCCGGTAGACATAGGCCTGGGCCAGGCTTCGGATGGGCCCGGAAACGTACTTTTCCTGCCCCGGCGCCAGTTCCAGCCGAAACGCATCCAGGAAATTGTTCTCGTCAATGGGCCGGAGTGTAACCTCTTCCGGCATCAGTACGCCACACCCCAGTAGACCATCTTCTTGGCGGGCTTGCCGCAGCAGGCGCAGGTGTCTGCCAGGTGCTCCTGGGCGAAGGGGATGCAGCGGGAGGACATTCCAGCCACTTCCTTCATCTTCAGCTCACACTCCAGGTCGCCGCACCACATGGTCTTGATGTAGCCGCCGTTCTTTTCCTGAAGCTCCTTGGCCTCCTCCAGGGAGTATGCGGTGTAGATGTGCTCGTCCAGATTCTTCTTGGCCTTGTCGTACATCTGCTGCTGAACCACCTTCAGCTGCTCGGCAACGGCAATCTCCAGCTCCTCCAGCTTGACAAATACCTTTTCCCGGTCGGTCCGGCGGACAATGACGCACTGGCCGTTCTCCAGATCCCGGGGGCCGCACTCCACCCGCAGGGGCACGCCCTTCATCTCATACTCGGCGCACTTCCAGCCCATGGAGTTGTCGGAATCATCCATCTTCACCCGGAGCCCCGCTTCAATCAGCCGATCCCGGATGGCCGCCGCGCCCTCCAGAACACCGGCCTTGTGCTGGGCGATGGGCAGCACCACCACCTGGATGGGTGCCACCTTGGGAGGCAGCACCAGGCCGTTGTTGTCGCCGTGGGTCATGATGATGCCGCCGATGAGCCGGGTGGAAACGCCCCAGGAGGTTTCGAAGGGGTTCACCTTCTGGTTATTCTTGTCGGTGAATTCAATGTCAAAAGCCTTAGCGAAGCCGTCGCCAAAGTAGTGGGAGGTACCCGCCTGCAGAGCCTTGCGGTCGTGCATCATGCACTCGATGGTGTAGGTAGCCTCCGCGCCGTTGAACTTCTCCTTGTCGGTTTTCTGGCCCCGGGTCACGGGCATGGCCAGCACGTTCTCGCAGAAGTCGGC
>JBJEYY010000194.1:0-8295 GCA_051887095.1 Faecousia sp.
CACTGGCTCGCAATGACAGCGTTTTATTCAGTGCGCTCTTGTAAACAACAATTTACCTTGCCAACGCATCCTTATTTCTTTTGCATTTTACCATGTTTTTTTCTCTGCGTCAAGAAATAGGCGCTAAAACACAAGCCGAACCCTGTAATGCCGCAGCCAGAAATCCAGCTGCAGAAAGTATGCCATAATCTGGGGACGGCGCATCAGCTGTCCGTACCAGGGCCAGGGACTCTCCTGTTCCAGCAGGGCCTCCAGCGCATCCCGATCCACCAGACCCTCCAAAGGAGAATCCCCCTGCTCCAGCAACCGGCGCAGCCGTCCCTCCATAATCCGCTCATACTCCGGGTCAAAGGTTTTGGGATAGGGACTCTTCTTCCGGTAAAGCACTTCCTCCGGCAGAAGGCCCCGCATGGCATAGCGCAGCAGCCCCTTCTCCTGGCCCTGATAGTCCTTGTATTCCCAGGGCACGCCGTACAGGTATTCCGCAATCCGGTAGTCACAGAAGGGCACCCGCACCTCCAGAGAGCAGTACATGCTCATCCGGTCCTTCCGGTCCAGCAGCGTCTGCATAAACCAGGCGAAGTTCAGGTTCACCATTTCCTTCATTCTTCGCTCCTGGGGGGAGGTTCCGGGGAGAATATCGCTTTCCCGGCAGGTTTTCCGGTAGGCATCCATCACAAATTCCTCCGGATGCAGGCGCTTGCGGATTCCCTTTCCCAGCAGGGAAGCCCTGGTCCGGGTATTCTGGGCCCAGGGGAACCCCTCCAGTGACCGCACCTCCGGATCCCGGTACCAGGGATACCCTCCGAAAATCTCATCCGCGCACTCCCCGGAAAGCGCGACCGTCACGTTTTTCCGAATCTCCCGGCAGAAGGCCAGCAGAGAGAAATCCACATCCGCCATTCCCGGAAGATCCCGGGCGATGGTTGCCTTCTCCAGGCAGTTTGACAGATCCTCCGGAGAAAGCACCGTCCAGGTGTGTCTGGAATGCAAAGCCCCTGCCATCACCCGAATGAAGTGTCCGTCAGAATTTGGCTGAAATTTCCCCGGCTGAAAATACCGTTCGTTGTCCCGATAGTCCACACTGAAGGTTCGAAGCCGCTGCCCTTCCTTTTCCATCTCTCCGGCGCAGATGGCGCTGATGATGCTGGAATCCAACCCTCCGGACAGGAAGGTCCCGATGGGGACATCGGAAACCATCTGCCTTCGAATTGCATCCGTCACCAGTTCCCGCACGTGCTGGGCGGTTTCCTCGAAGGACTCCCGGTGCTCCCGATCCCTCAGCTTCCAGTACCGGCGGCAGGAAAGCCTTCCACTCTCATACCGGGCACAGCATCCGCTTTCCAGCTCCTGCATCCCCCGGAACACGCCGCTCCCGGGAATTCTCCCCGGTCCCATCAGAATCAGCTGGGCCGCACCGGTTTCGTCCAGCTCTGCGGGAACCCCGGGGTATGCCAGAATTGTTTTCAGTTCAGAAGCAAACAGAAGCCCTCCTTCATGAAGCCTGTAGAAGAGAGGCTTCACCCCAATCCGATCCCTGGCAAGAAACAGGCTTTCCGTGCCCTTTTCCCAGACAGCAAAGGCAAAAATCCCATTGAACCGCTCCAGACACTTTTCCCCGAATTCGGCGTAGGCGTGGAGCACCACCTCGGTATCCGAATGGCCCAGGAAGCGGTGTCCCAAGCCCTCCAGCTCCCGGCGGAGGGAATCGGTGTTATAAAGCTCCCCGTTGTAGACCAGGGTATACTCCTCCCCCGCCCAGCAAAGCCCCATAGGCTGGGCGCCGCCCTCCGGATCGATCACCGCAAGCCGCCTGTGGAGCAGGGTACACTCCCCCTGCCGGAATACCCCCTGCCCGTCCGGCCCTCTGCGAACCATGGTATAGAGCATCTTCTTCTCGGCGGCTTCGTCCACCCTCAGCCCCACTGCTCCCGCGATTGCGCACATATCCACCACATCCTTTCCGTCCGAATATCCTATGTCAGGCAAAGAGGAACTATGCGAAGGCGTATGAATTATTTCTTCCGGGGCATACTGCACCCAGGTGATGCAGCATGAAAAATGGGAAAGAAATCTTGTCCTCCCTTCTGAAAACCACCCAAATGGGGCAGCTGGGAATCCGCAGCTGTCTGAACTCCAGCATGCGTCCCGGGCTGCGCAAGGCACTGGAAGCCCAGCTGCGGGAATATGACGCCATTGAAAGTGAGGCCCACGCCATTGCCTCTCAGCGGGGCTGGGAGGTGGAGGAGCTGGACCCTGCCCTCCGCTTCATGACGGATGCCATGACCCGGATGAAGCTGAGCCGGGGCAACTGCGACTCCCGGATCGCGGATATGATGATTCAGGGAAACACCAAGGGAATGATCAAGGGGCTAAAAAATCTTCATCAGTTCCCCCACCCGGACGACAAGCTGAGAACCCTGTCCCAGAAGCTGCTGGACTGCGAGAACGCCGGTATCCGGCAAATGCAGAGCTTCCTGTAACAACAGCAATCTGTGGAGGAACCGAATATCCTTCCGGCGCATATCATAATCCAGAACGTATAAGGAGGGATATTATGCCTGCCACAGGCTACATACAGGTACACGCCTACTCCAGCTACGCCCAGCTTCCCCTGGAAAATGTAGCGATTGCCGTCACCTCCACCGACGGAACGGCCATTGCGCTCCGCCTGACGGACCGCAGCGGCCAGATTGCCCCCATTGCGGTCCCGGTACCCGATCTGGCGGAGAGCCAATCTCCGGAACCTGGTGAGAAGCCCTTCACCTCCGTGAATCTATATGCCCATCTGAAGGGCTATGAGCAGATTGAGTCGGAAAACCTTCAGGTCTTTGCGGACACCACCACCTTGCAGAATCTGGAGATGATCCCCCTGGCGGAGCTTCCTCAGAACTGGAGCCAGAATGTCATCTTCAACACCCCGCCGCAGAATCTGTAGGAGGTGCCTATGCCCCCTGTAACACCATACGTACCCCAGCGAATCACGGTCCACCTGGGCGCTCCGGATTCCAATGCTCAGAACGTAACCGTCAGCTTCGTCGACTATGTCAAAAATGTAGCCTCCAGCGAAATCTACCCGACCTGGGAGGAAAGTGCCCTCCGGGCCAATATCCTCGCGATTGTTTCCTTTGCTCTGAACCGGGTCTACACCGAGTTTTACCGCAGTCGGGGCTATGATTTTGATATCACCAGCTCCACAGCCTACGATCAGTTTTTCGTCAACGGCAGGAGCTATTTCACAAATGTAGCCCAGCTGGTGGATGACCTTTTTAACGACTATCTGCGCCGCCCGGGCTTCGTGGAGCCCCTGGCGGCCAAATTCTGCAACGGAACCACCGTCACCTGTGAGGGACTGAGCCAGTGGGGCAGCCAGAATCTGGCCCTGCAGGGCTACAATTCCACCCAGATTCTCAGGAGCTACTACGGGGATGTGGAGATTGTCACCGACGCTCCCATCCGGGGCATCACCTCCTCCTATCCCGGCATTGCCCTGCGGCGGGGATTCTCCGGCCCCAGCGTGGTGGTGATTCAGGCAGCGCTGAACCGCATCTCCCAGAATTATCCGGCAATTCCCAAAATCTCTCCCGTGGACGGAATCTTCGGTGCCCAGACAGAGGCTGCTGTCCGCCGATTCCAGGAGGTTTTTGACCTGGATCCGGATGGGGTTGTCGGCAAAGCCACCTGGTACGCCATCGTCCGCATCTATACAGCAGTGACTTCCCTGTCGGAGCTTCGCAGCCAGGGCCAGCGGTTCTATTCCATTTCCTGGGCCACCACCAACCCCATCCGTCGGGGAGATACAGGGGTCAAGGTGGAGCATCTGCAATACATGCTCTCCGTCCTCTCCGCCTATATCCCGGAGATTCCCCCGGTGAACGTGGACGGAATCTTCGGCCCGGCCACGGAAAACGCGGTTCTTGCCGCGCAGCGCCGCTTCGGACTTCTCCAGACAGGGGTGGTCAACGCGGAAACCTGGGATGAAATCTATGACCAGTTCTCCGGAATCGAAACCATCTCCTGGAGGGATCCCGAAAGCTTCCCCTTCACCTCCCAAATCGTCGGGGGAAATAACCCCAGGAACCGCTATTCCCGCACCTCAACCATGACCCAATTCCCCGGCGGCGACTTAAGCATGGGGAATCAGGATCCCGTCAGCCAGGAGGTAGTACGATGAGGCCAACCGAATCCTTTGTTGGGCAGCCCATCCGGGCGCTTCAAACCATGCTCCGTGTCATCGCCGAGGATGACCCCAGCCATCCCACCCTGGTGCCCGATGGAATCTACGGCCCGGAAACCATGGCCGCTGTGTCCCATTTCCAGCGCCGCCACGGACTCGGCGTCACAGGGGTGACAGACCTTCCAACCTGGGAAGCCATCGTTGCCCACTATCATCCCGCTCTGATCCGGGTCACCTCCGCCCAGCCTCTGGATATTATTCTGGACCCCGGGCAGATCATCCGCAAGGGAGAGAGCAATCCCCACATGTATCTGGTACAGGCCATGCTCACCGTACTGTCAGAGGTCTACCACAGCATCCCCCGGCCAACCCACAGCGGACTTCTGGACGATGCCACATCGGATTCCATCGCAATGCTGCAAGGCCTCAGCACCCTTCCCATGACCGGGGAGCTGGATAAAATCACCTGGAAGCATCTGGCCCTGCATTACCCCCTCGCTGCCAGCCGTTCCGCCAGAGGCAGATAGAGAACGATTCCCGCATACGCATCGGTCCCGTCAGCAGAGCGATGAATTGTTGTTTAGCGCAACAAGAAATGCTGTCATTGCGAACCAGCGCGCACGCTGGTGTGGCAATCCCCCAAGGATTTAGGGCCATTTTCGTTCCGTTCCCCCTCTAACCGGGGGATTGCCACACCAATCTGAGGACTGGTTCGCAATGACAGAAAACTTGGAACGTGTGTTGTAAACAACAATTTTTCCTCCCGCTGCATAATGCCGCCATGCATTTATTTCTATTATATGAATTTTTCTCCTTCCAACCCATCCCATACTTGATAAAGTCGGCAAAACTGTCTATAATATACCCAATGCGGCAAGACCGGTACTCCGGCTGCCCACCGGAGGAACAATCCATGCATATCAAAAACTGGAAAAAGGAAATATTCACCATCCCGAATCTTCTGAGCCTTTTCCGGCTGGCGCTGATTCCGGTGTACATGAGCGTCTACATGAACGCTGTGGAAAGCTGGCAGTTTTTTACTGCCGGTGCCATTCTGGCGGTTTCATGCATCACCGATCTGATTGACGGGAAAATTGCCCGCCGCTATAACATGATCTCTACCATCGGAAAGGTCCTGGACCCGGTGGCGGATAAGGCAACCCAGTTCACCCTGACCCTGTGCCTGTCCATGGACTATCCGGTGCTTCGTCCGGTGCTGATCCTGTTTGTGATCAAGGAGGGCTTCCAGCTCATCGTGGGAATCATCAATTTCCGCAAAGGGAAAATGCTTCCCGGAGCGCTGATGGCGGGCAAAATCTGCACCACCATCCTGTTTGTCAGCCTGATTGCCCTGGTGCTGTTCCCGGGCCTTCCCCACCGTGCGGTCGCTGTCATTGCCCTGGTAGATACGGGCTTTCTGATTTTCTCCTTCATCAGCTATATTCTGGCCTACTTTGGGAAAAACACCAAGGTTCAGGACATGGACACTTGACTATGTGCATCACAAAAACCTCCGGGAACGCATTCCCGGAGGTTTTGCTGTATCAAAAATCGTACACTGTGCGCGGCACAATCAGAACGTAGCCACATCCGGATCGGCAGGCTCAGCGCCTCGATCCACCCGAATGGCGGTCAGCACCGGGCCCAAATCCCCCTTGTACAGCGGGTGCTTCTCGGCACTGATTTTTGCGGTAACCATCACCCAGGAACGGGATTCCAGGCTGGCTGCATCCGCATAGCGGCAGGGAATGCCGCAGAACTGAATGTCCTCCACACAGCAGGTCATCACGAACCGTCCCGGAGCGAACATTCCGTCCTTATTCCGGCGAAGCATTGCCACCTGGGCCTTGAAGCAGACGGTTTTCCCGTCATATTTCTTGGGTTCCTCGGTCACATCCCGGTACCAAAGCGCGAAGTCCTGATCCAGGACCTGAATCACCGGCGCATTGATGTCAAAGGGCAGCGGATCCTCGATATCGTCCATCTTGGTGGTTCCATCGGTGTAGTCGTAGAGGATGTCAATCCGGCGGTTGGCTGCTCTCGCAAGCTTATGCAGCGGCATGACATCCTGTCCGGGTGTCATCCGGTTGAATACAACCATCTGGGCACCCACCAGCTTGTCCATCACCAGATTGCGCATATTGGCGTTGTAGGTCATGAAGGTTGTGGAGTCGGCGAACATAACCTCCTGGGCCACCACCCAGTTCTCCGGGAAGCGCATATAGAGGTCGCCCACCTGCTGCATGCCGTTGAGCTCCGCCACCACCCGCTGAGCCTTGTACTTTTTCGCCAGGGCCTGAAGGTCCTTGGCGGCAACCGTCTGCTGATCCAGCACCTCCATATAGACATTCTGGTAGGGGTAGGCGGAGAAATCGTACTCCTCTTCCCCCTCCTCAAAAATGAGCAGCAAGGTGCGCTCCCCCGCGTTGAACCGGGGGTCCTCCAGGGTTTCCTGGATAAACTTTGTTTTCCCGGAGTCCAGGAATCCGGTAAAGGCATAAACAGGAATCTGCTGCATGGCTTACACCCCAAACAGGGCCGCAATCCCCTTCTCGTCCAGCTTGGAGCCAATGACGCACAGCTTTCCGGTAATGTCCGCGCCTCCGGCGCGCACATTGATTTCCCCGGGAACATAGTCAAAGTGAATCCAGCTTCCGTCCGCGGCGGCCAGAATTCCCTTGGCACGTAGAACCGCGCCGTATTTTCCGGAATCCAGCTCCTTCAGAGCGTCCTCTACAGCCGCCCGGTCAAACTTTCTGGCAGTTTCCACACCCCAGGAGGTGAACACCTCATCGGCATGATGATCGTGATGGTGATGCTCGTGATCATGGTCGTGGCAGCCGCAGGTGCAGTGCTCGTCATGCTCATGGTGATGCTCATGCCCATCATGGTCGTGATGGTGCTCGTGCTCCTCATGGTCATGGTCGTGGTGATGCTCGTGCTCCTCATGATCGTGATGGTGGTCGTGCTCTTCATGGTCATGATGGTGCTCATGCTCTTCATGGTCATCATGTCCGCAGCAGCAGCCCCCGTCATGGTCGTGATGATGCTCGTGATCATGATCGTGGTGATGGTGGTCGTGGCCGCAGCAGTCATCCTCGTCTTCGTCGTGGTCGTGATGATGGTGCTCCTCCACCAGCTGGGCCAGTTCCCGGGCAAGGGAAGATTGTCCATCCATAGCCTCCATCAGCTGTGCTCCGGTAAGCTGGCCCCAGGGGGTGGTCACAATGGCAGCCTTTTCATTGTGCTCACGCAGCATAGCCACTGCGGTATCCAGCTTGGCCTGGGGAACAGAATCAGTGCGGGACAGGATAATGGCAGAGGCAGTTTCCACTTGGTTGTTGTAGAACTCACCGAAGTTCTTCATATACACCTTGACCTTGCCCGCGTCCACAACGGCCACGGTATGGTCCAGGGTTACCTCCGGAGTCATCACCTTTTTCACCGCACCGATAACATCCGACAGCTTGCCCACGCCGGAGGGTTCAATCACGATGCGATCAGGATGGTACTCGTCAATGACCTTGACCAGAGCCTTCCCAAAGTCGCCCACCAGGGAGCAGCAGATGCAGCCGGAATTCATCTCGGTGATGTTGATCCCCGCGTCCTGCAGGAAGCCGCCGTCGATGCCGATTTCACCGAATTCATTTTCGATGAGCACCAGCTTCTCACCCTGATAGCCTTCTTTGATCATCTTCTTGATCAGGGTCGTCTTGCCAGCTCCCAGAAAGCCGGAGTAAATATCAATTTTTGTCATGGATTTACACCTTCTATAAAAAATGTCTACCGGATATTATACCACCAAACCGGCTCCATGACAAGCGCAAAACCAATAAAACTTCTTTCCTTCCCCGCGCATCCTCTTCGACAGATTCCCCTTGCTAATGACAAACGGTTTTCGCTAAGCTGTTTTCAGGCAGGTGCTTCTTCCCCCAACGCGACAGCCTGCTCAAACGCCGTCCCGGATCTCCCCCGGAACGGCGTTTTTTGCACACAGGCAGTACAAATTGTTGTTTACAACATAGGTTCCAAGTTTTCTGTCATTGCGAACCAGTCCGCAGACTGGTGTGGCAATCCCCCGGTAAAATGGGGAAACGGAACGAAAACGGCCCTAAAAC
>JBJEYY010000195.1:0-8156 GCA_051887095.1 Faecousia sp.
CTATCATATTAATTTGAAAAAGTCACTACTACTTTTATCTTTGATTTACCTGCACGCATAACTGTAGGCCACAAGATATACAAAGCCAGCAGTACTTAGCTGGTCAAAAGTACCTTCGGAATGGCGTAACGGTATATTGGGGCAGCGTTCTTTTCAGTGTGCACAAGAAATGAAAAAGCCGGATATCTGAGTGACATTTTCACACTCGGATATCCAGCTAAAGACTCTATGAAATTGGGAGATGGATAGGGGCGTCCCTCTGTAAATTGGTTTTACAGGGGTTCAAGTCCTTCTCGACGCATCTCGACAGGCGTTTGCATCTATGGATGCGATAAAAACTGTGTTCACAAATTGTGAGAGATTTGCGTATTGTTCTGCCTGAGAAACCGCTATATAATATAGAAAAACACTTTAGATGCGAACTTTTTCTGAGTTGCATCTAAAGTGTTGTCCAAAGATGGTGACCCGCCGGGGATTCGAACCCCGGACCCACTGCTTAAAAGGCAGTTGCTCTGCCAACTGAGCTAGCGGATCATATGAAATTGGCTGGGATGGCCGGATTCGAACCGACGAATGTCAGAGTCAAAGTCTGATGCCTTACCGCTTGGCGACATCCCAATACCGGTGTGACTCGCTTTGGCCGGACACACTGGGCATTATAGCATGGAATGCCCGGTTTGGCAATCCTTTTTTTCATTTTTTTCGGCCTTGGCTTTCTTCCTCACGGAAAGCGGAATGATAAATTGTTGTTTACAGCAGCGCCTCAAGTTTTCTGTCATTGCGAACCAGTCCGCAGACTGGTGTGGCAATCCCCCGGTTAGTGGTAAAATGTATCGACAACTGCCCTACAAAGTGGGAAAACGGTACGATTTTGGCGGTAATCGTTACCCGGTTCCATTCAACCGGGGGATTGCCACGCCAGTTTGCGAACTGGCTCGCAATGACAGCGTAAATACGTAAACATCAATTTATCGCTTTGCTTGATTCTGTCCAATGAGAATTTCTTTTCCCCGCATTCCCCGGATGCCTAGCGGTTCCGCTTTGGTGTGATTGAAGCTTGTTTCGGGGCATATATGCATATTATACAGTATATTGTGGTTATTCCCAATCAAGCGATCCTTTTTCGGTTCTTAAATAATTCTTCACATTCTGTATTTGCTCTGTACACGTTGGTTCGTTTCCTGTAGAAAATTTGTTTTTGCTGACACATGTATTTCCAGTAAAGACAATGTTTTCAACATAATTGCTAAAAACCTAGTTCACAATTGGATAATATTAGAAGTATTCACAGTTGCCATTTTGAATAAAACATTGTATAATTTCCGATATATTTTCGAAAGCTACGTAATCTGCGGGAATGGAAGCTTTCTCCCCGTAAACGCGAAAGGTAGGATCCGGATGAATTCCAAAACCCTGATGTATATTCTCAAGCGAATCGCCATGGCGGTTCTGACCATTTGGATTGTAATTACCGTGACCTTCTTCGTCATGCGCGCCGTCCCCGGCGGTCCGTTCCTGGCGGAGAAAGCGGTTTCCGAGGCCGCTCAGAAGGCGCTGGAAGCCAAATACGGTCTGGATAAGCCCCTGATGACGCAGTATGTGACCTACCTCAAGGACATCGTCACCAAGTTTGACTTCGGCCCCTCCATCAAGCTCCGCGGCCGTCAGGTCATCGACGTAATCATGGACGGTATGCGCACCTCCGTCAAGCTGGGCCTGTTCGCCGCGGTGATCGCCCTGGTCACCGGCGTAGTGCTGGGCGCCGTTGCCGCCCTGCGCCGGAACAAGTTCATCGATAAGTGCATCATGGTGCTGACCACCGCCTTTATCTCCATGCCCTCGTTCATCATGGGCTCACTGATGCTGATTGTATTCTCAGTGAAGCTGGGGTGGCTCCCCGCCAACGGCGACAGCGTCAAGGGTCTGATCCTTCCGGTGATCGCCCTGAGCCTGTCCCCCATGGCCAACATCACCCGGCTCACCCGCTCCTCCATGCTGGATGTGCTGGGTCAGGATTACATCCGTACTGCCCGGGCCAAGGGCGTGCCCCCCGTCAAGATCATCTTCGGCCACGCCCTGAAGAATTCCCTGATCCCCGTCATCACCTACTGCGGCCCCATGCTGGCCTACATCGTCACGGGCTCGCTGGTCATTGAGCAGGTCTTCGCCGTACCCGGCATCGGCAGAGCCTTCGTCAGCTCCATCACCGGCCGGGACTACCCCCTGATTATGGGCACCACCATTGTGCTGGCGGTGCTGATCGTGGTCATGAACCTGGTCAGCGATATCCTTTATAAGATTGTCGACCCCAGAATCAACCTGGAGTAAGGAGAAAAAGCGAAATGAAAAAGAATCCTCTCAGCCTTCACGTGGATATGGACGACTTTCTTCCCGCAACCGACGCGGAAAAGGAATATATGGTGCAGATGCGGCCCTCCACCACCTTCTTCAAAGACGGCATGAAGCGGCTGCTGCGCAACAAGGTTGCCACCGTGAGCCTGATTGTCATCATCCTGATTACCCTTTCCGCGTTGATTATTCCCTCCTTCTGGCCCTATTCCTACGACACCATGCTGGGCGTCACTCCCGGCCGGCCCGTAGATCCTTCCTACAACAACCTGGCTCCCTTCCGGTATGGCGACACCGAGTGTGTCACGCTTCTGGGAAAGGCCACCGTTCAGGAGTATTTCATCCCCGCAGATTTCACGGATGCCGCCCAGAGCTCCGAGAAACAGAGCAAAGCAGAGGAAATGCTGATTGCCTGCCAAGCTGCCTCCGGAAGCGAAGGCTTTGCCCAGGTGAATGCAGACTTTGACGGTGCAGCCGGTTATAAAGAATACGATGCCGCTGCCCCCAAGAAATTCAAGGAAAACAAAGAAATCTCCCAATGGATCTGGGAAACGACCTTTTCCGGTAAGGCAAAGCGCGCCGCAGGCGATGTAGAGCTGATCCGGTGTGCAGACGGTTTCCATATTATCCGTTTTGACTGCTACAGCGGTGAGACCCAGAAGGTCTTCCCCCATGTGTTCGGCACCGATGACGGCGGCCGGGACTACTTCATCCGGGTGGTCTACGGTACCCGGATCTCCCTGGCCGTGGGCTTCTTCGCCAGTCTGATCGTGCTGATCATCGGCATCACCATGGGCTCCATCGCGGGCTACTGCGGCGGAAAGGTGGATATGGTCATCATGCGGATTGTGGATATCATCTACTCTCTGCCGGACACCCTGATGATTATCCTCTTCGCCTCCGTCATGAAGGTGACTCTGGGGCCCATCATTGAAAACACCATATTAAATAAGCTGGGCAGCAACATGATTTCCCTGTTCATCGTGTTTGCCCTGCTGTACTGGGTCAGCATGGCCCGGCAGATCCGCGGCCAGATTCTGAGCCTTAAGGAGCAGGAGTACGTGCTGGCCGCCCGCTCCACCGGCGCCAAGGCCGGCTGGATCATCCGCAAGCACCTGATTCCCAACTGCATCAGCGTCATCATTATCTCCACCGCGCTGCAGATTCCCAGCGCTATCTTTACCGAGAGCTTCCTGTCCTTCCTGGGTCTGGGCGTCAACGCTCCCATGCCCAGCCTGGGCAGTCTGGCCTCCGATGCCCTGAATGGCATCAACTCCTACCCCTATCGACTGGTGATTCCCGCCATCGCCATCTCTCTGGTGGTGCTTTCCCTGAACCTGTTCGGTGACGGTCTGCGGGATGCCTTCGATCCCAAACTCAAGAACTGAGAAAGGAGCTTGTAGATATGGCACTGCTTGAAGTTAACGATCTGCACACCTCCTTTTTCACCCCCGCCGGCGAGGTAAAGGCCGTCAACGGCGTGTCCTTTTACCTAGACCACGGCAAGGTTCTGGGCATCGTGGGCGAGTCCGGCTCCGGCAAGTCCGTCACCGCCTACTCCATCATGCAGATTCTGGCGGAAACCGGAAAAATCGTATCCGGCTCCGTAAAATTTGACGGTCAGGAGCTGGTGGGCATCGGAGAAGCCGGTATGAAGAAGATCCGGGGCAACAAAATCTCCATCATCTTCCAGGACCCCATGACCTCCCTGAACCCCACCTACACCATCGGCCACCAGCTGATGGAGGCCATCCGGCTCCATACCAACCGCAACAAGAAGGAGGCCTGGGACCGGGCCGTGGAAATGCTGCGGCTGGTCAACGTCAACGAGCCGGAGAAGCGGATGAAGCAGTATCCCTTCGAGTTCTCCGGCGGCATGCGCCAACGGGTGATGATCGCCATGGCCCTGGCCTGTGAGCCGGACATTCTGATTGCCGACGAGCCCACCACCGCCCTGGATGTAACCATCCAGGCCCAGATTCTGGAGCTGATGCAGAGCCTTCAGAAGGAGCTGGGCATGGCCATCATCATGATTACCCACGATTTGGGTGTGGTGGCCCAGATGTGCGACGAGGTCATCGTCATGTACGCCGGCTCTATCTGCGAGCAGGGCAGCGCCGACGAGATCTTCTACAACCCTAAGCACGAGTACACCAAGGGCCTGATGCGCTCCATTCCCACCGTGGACAACAACGGTCAGAAGCTGGAGCCCATTGTAGGCACCCCCATTGACCTGCTGAATATGCCCCAGGGCTGCCCCTTCGCCCCCCGCTGTGACGCGGCCATGAAGATCTGCCTGAGAGAGCGCTGCCAGCGGATGCAGATTAACGACATGCACCAGGCCGCCTGCTGGCGGAACGTCAAGGAGGCCCTGGAAAAGGAAGGCGGTGATGAGGCATGACGAGCGATGTTCTGGTTGAGGTCAAGCACCTGAAGGAATATTTCAACATCAACACCGGCATGTTCTCCTCCAAGCCTCTGAAGGCCGTGGACGACGTATCCTTCGCCATCCGCCGGGGTGAAACCCTGGGTCTGGTGGGCGAATCCGGCTGCGGCAAGACCACGGTAGGCAGAACCCTGCTGCACCTGTACAAGCCCACCGCCGGAGAAATCTGGTTTGACGGCAAGAAAATCGAAACCAAGAAGGATATTCTGGAATACCGCCGCGAATCCGCCATGGTGTTCCAGGACCCCTACTCCTCATTGAATCCCCGGATGACCGTGGCCGACATCATCGGCGAGCCCCTGGACGTACACAAGATGTATTCCTCCTCCCAGGAGCGGCAGGAGCGGATTCTGGATCTGATGGCCAAGGTGGGATTGAACTCCGAGCACGCCAACCGCTACGCCCACGAGTTCTCCGGCGGCCAGCGGCAGCGCATCGGCATCGCCCGGGCCCTGGCGGTGAATCCCCAGTTCGTGGTGTGTGACGAGCCGGTTTCCGCTCTGGATGTTTCCATCCAGGCCCAGGTTATCAACATGTTCGACGAGCTTCAGGATCAGCTGGGCCTGACGTACCTGTTCATTGCCCACGATCTTTTGGTGGTGCGGCATATTTCCGACAGAATTGCAGTGATGTACCTTGGTAAAATGGTGGAGCTGGCGGAGGCTAACGAAATCTATGACCATCCCCTGCACCCCTACACCAAGAGCCTGATGAGCGCCGTGCCCCTGCCCGACCCCAAGAAGGCCCGGGAGAACAAGCGCATCGTGCTCTCCGGCGACATCCCCAGCCCCATGAACGCCCCCTCCGGCTGTCCCTTCCGCACCCGCTGCCCTCACGCCACCGAAGGCTGCGCCGCGTCCATGCCGGAATTCAAGGAGGTTTCCCCCGGCCACTTTGTGGCCTGCCACAACTTTGAGCACATCGGATAACCGTGACAGGAAAGAAGCGTCCCCCTGGCGCGGAAAACAGAAAAATTGTTGTTTGTAAGTGTGCGCCCCAAATTACCTGTCATTGCGAACCAGTGCGCACACTGGTGTGGCAATCCCCCGGTTGAATGGAACCAGGTAACGATTACCACCAAAAGCCGTAACAATCCCTGTTTTTCCGGGTGCTTGTCGGTACATTTTCCCTCTAAGTAAGGGGATTGCCACACCAGGCTGCGGCCTGGTTCGCAATGACAGAAACTTTGTGGCACACTTCCACAAACTCCCAATTTGTCGCTCCGCTAACGCATTTCCCAACACACCATCACAAAAAAAGGAGTACTCCTTTTTTTCGTGCCCGGCATATGCCGGGCAGCCCTATCCCTGATTTCAAATCCGCTTTGCGGGTCTGAATAAAATGAAAATTGAGAAAGGAAAATGAATCATGAAGAAACTGCTTTGCATGCTGCTCGCTCTGGCAATGGTCCTGAGCCTGGCCGCCTGCGGCGGCAGCGCCCCGGCCGAAACCAAGGCTACCGAGGCTCCCGAGGCTACCGATGCTCCCGCCGCCACCGAAGCTCCCACCGAACCCGCCGCGGAGCTGACTGACGCCGAGAAGGAGGCTGAGATCCGCAACGCCATCGCCCTTCTGTTCGACCGGAACTACATCGCCGAGGAGATCGGCCAGGCCGGTCAGGTTCCCGCTTCCTCCTTCGTTGCCATGGGTATGACCGACGCTGACGGCTCCGAGTTCTATCAGAACGCCGGCTCCAGCGATGACTTCTATGGCTACTACGATGTCTCCGAGGATGCCTACCTGGACAACTGGGACAAGGCCATGGAGACCCTGAAGAAGTACTACGACTTCGACGAGACCACCGGCAAGTTCACCAACTTCCCCACCCTGACCTACCTGTACAACACCTCCGAAAGCCACAAGAAGATCGGTGAGTACCTGGCTGCTACTCTGGCTGGCGTGGGCATCACCATGAACCTGGAGAACCAGGAGTGGAACACCTTCCTGAACACCCGTAAGAACGGCGACTACTCCGTTGCCCGTAACGGCTGGCTGGCCGACTACAACGATCCCATCTCCTTCCTGGATATGTGGGTCACCGCTTCCGGCAACAACGACGTTCAGTTCGGCAAGGGCGACCATGCCTCCGTCGCTGTTTATGACCTGGATCTGACCGACCTTGGCTACGATGTGAAGGTCGAGGACGGCACCTGGGCTGAGACCTATGACGTGGTCATCGGCCTGGTCAAGACCTGCACCGACACCGCTACCCGTTATGCCCTGATGCACAAGGCCGAGGATCTGCTGATGAGCACCGGCTGCATCGTTCCTCTGTACTTCTACACCGACATCTACATGATCGACGACGCCGTGGAGGGCTTCTACTCCAACCCCCTGGGCTACAAGTACTTCTCCAAGACCACGGTCAACGGCTCCGGCGATTCCATCTCCGTCTGCCTGTCCTCTGAGCCCGACACCATCGACCCCGCTCTGAACTCCGCTGTTGACGGCGCTACCCTGACCTCTCACCTGTTCGCCGGCCTGGCCAAGTGGGACCAGGATGAGACCGGCAAGCTGGTCATCATGCCCGACTGCGCCGAGGCTCTGCCCGAGGGCGTCGTGAACGATGACGGCACCGTGACCTACACCTACACCCTGCGCGACGGCCTGAAGTGGTCCGACGGCCAGGATCTGACCGCTGGCGACTTTGCCTTTGCCTGGAAGCGCGCCGCTTCCACCGCTCTGGGCGCTGACTACGGCTACATGTACGAGGTTGTCAAGGGCTATCCCGATGATCTGGCTGTGGAGGCCGTGGACGACAAGACCATCACCGTGACCCTGAACAACGCTGTTGCCTACTGGAATGAACTGCTGGCCTTCCCCGCCTACTTCCCCGTCCGTGAGGATGTGGTTGCCAACGAGGCCTGGGCTACCGATCCTTCCACCTATGTTTCCAACGGCGCTTACACCATGACCGGCTGGGATCACAACTCCAAGATCGTCCTGACCAAGAACCCCAACTTCTATGATGCCGACTCCGTCACCATGGACGAGATCGTGTTCTACCTGTCCGATGATGCCAACAACATGCTGTCCAACTTCAAGAACGGCACCTGGCAGCTGATCGACGACGTTCCCACCAACGAGATCGCCGCCCTGAAGGTTGACTACCCCACCGAGTTCGTGGTTGCCGGCCAGATCGGTACCTACTACGTCTGCTGGAACATCAACGAGAACCTGCTGCCCAACTAATCCCACCCCCCAAGACTGCCGGTGCAAACCGGCAGTCTTTTTTTGCCCCCACCACGCCGCCCCATTAAAATACTGGACGATAAATTGTTGTTTGCAGCACACGTTCCAAGTTTTCTGTCATTCCGAGCCAGTGCGCACACTGGCGTGGGAATCCCCCGGTTAGAGGGGA
>JBJEYY010000196.1:0-8145 GCA_051887095.1 Faecousia sp.
CTCTTCCGGGCACTTGTCGGTACATTTTCCCTCTAACCGGGGGATTGCCACGCCACTTAAGCGCACTGGCTCGCAATGACAGGAAACTTGAGGCGCAAACTTGTAAACAACAATTTATCTCTCTCCGCTGAAGGCTGCTGAAGCCTTCAGCGGAAAAAAACACATCCCCCAGCGAAGGTGATTATTTATGAATGGTTTTGGTCAATGGCTCCGTTCCTTCGGAGCGAGGATTGCCGGGGCGCTGGCCCGCTTTATGCGGGGGCGCTACGGCACGGACAGACTGAATATGGTGATTCTGTGCGCGGGCCTGGCGGCAAGCCTGCTGTCGTCCATGCTCCCCATCCCGGTGGTGAGCCTGGTGCTGTGGGCCCTGAGCTACGGTCTGATGATCTGGGCAATTTTCCGGAGCCTGTCCCGGAACACCTATAAGCGCTACCAGGAGAACCGGCAGTTCCTGCTTTTTTTTGACCGTGTGAAGGACCGGCAGAACCGCTACTTCGCCTGCCCCAAGTGCCGCCAGACCGTGCGGGTCCCCCGGGGTAAGGGAAAAATCTCCATCACCTGCCCCAAATGCCGGGAAAAATTCATCCGGAAAACCTGATTTTAAGGCCCGTCCCTGGCAAACCGGCAGGGACGGGCTTTCCTTGCGGCAACGTAGCGACAAATTGTTTTGTCGGTGTGCGTCCCAAATTACCTGTCATTGCGAACCAGTCCTCAGACTGGTGTGGCAATCCCCCGGTTAGAGGGGAAACGTATCGAAAAGTACCAAGAAAAACGATGATCGATATGGTTTTTGGTGGTAATCGTTACCTGGTTCCATTCAACCGGGGGATTGCCACGCCACTTAAGCGCACTGGCTCGCAATGACAGCATTTTTCATGGCAATGACAGCGTGTTTTCGTGCGGACCGGTTCGCAATGACACAAAACTTGAGACACATTTACAAACAACAATTTTTCGCGCTCCATCGCGTAAAATATCCCGGAAGCGGGTTTCGCTTCCGGGGCTTTTTGTATTGGGAAGGATCAGGGCTTGTTGGCGCGGGTGCCGAAGTTCACGGCGGTGTCGCCCTGCTCGTTGGTGCCGAACTCGTAGTCCTTGCCGGGGAGGACGGCGTTCATCAGGATGCCCACCAGAGCGCCCACGGCCAGGCCGGACAGGCTGATGGTCACACCGCCGATGGGAATCACGATGGAGCCGTTGTAGGTCACGCCCACAGCCAAGCCCATGACCATGGCGGCAATCAGCACGTTGCGGCTCTTGGTGAAGTCCACCCGGTTCTCCACCACGTTGCGCACACCCACAGCGGAGATCATGCCGTAGAGCACCAGGCTCACGCCGCCCATGGTAGCGGCAGGCATGGCCACGATCAGCGCGGCGAACTTGGGGCAGAAGGACAGCACAATGGCGAACACGGCGGCAAGCCGGACCACCATGGGATCGTAAACCTTGGAGAGGGCCAGCACGCCGGTGTTTTCCCCGTAGGTGGTGTTGGCGGGAGCGCCGAAGAGGGCAGCCAGGGTGGTGGCCACGCCGTCGCCCACCAGGGTCCGGTGCAGGCCGGGGTCAGCCACGAAGTTGCGGTCCACGGTGGAAGAGATGGCGCACATATCGCCGATGTGCTCCACGATGGTGGCGAGGCTGATGGGGGCAATGGTGATGATGGCGGTCAGCAGCATGCCGCCGTCCAGGTCCTTATTGAAGATAGAGAAGGCGGTGTTCTCCCAGATCACGGGCAGGCCGATCCAGTCAGCCTCGGAAACCTTTGCCACCAGGGTAGCCCGGGCAGCGGGATCCACGACCATGGCCACCAGGTAAGAGGCAACCACGCCCAGCAGAATGGGAACGATCTTCACCATGCCCTTGCCCCAGATGTTGCACACGATGACCACCAGGATGGCCACAATGGCAATCAGCCAGTTGGAGCGGCAGTTGTTAATGGCGGAGCCTGCCAGGGACAGTCCAATGCAGATAATCACAGGGCCGGTCACAATGGGGGGGAAGTAGCGCATGACCTTCTTCACGCCGAAGAGCTTGAAGAACAGGGCCAGCACCAGGTACACAAGGCCGGCCACGGCCACGCCGAAGCTGGAGTAGGTCAGGGGGATGTTCTGGCCGGAGGCGGTGATCAGGCCGTAAGCGCCCAGGAAGGCGAAGGAGGAGCCCAGGAACGCGGGAACCTTCCGCCCGGTGATCAGGTGGAACAGCAGGGTGCCGAGACCCGCGAACAGCAGCGTGGTGGAAACGTTCAGTCCGGTGATGGCGGGAACCAGCACGGTGGCGCCGAACATGGCGAACAGGTGCTGCAGTCCCAGAATCAGCACCTTGCCGGTGCCCAGGGTTTTCGCGTCATAGATGGCTTCGGGTTGCTTTTCGTTTGTAGACATAAGACAGATCCTTTCCATTCTATTGTAGGGTTTTCTTTCCTCTGGAAGTATACTCTTTCAGGTCTGAATTTGCAAGAAAAAAATCGAACCATTGCATTTTTTGGAGAATATGGCGGAGAATGGTCCGGTGAAAGCCCCTCGTCCGTAGGAAATTGCCAATTGCGAAAACCCCTCGGGCCGTAAGCGTTTTCCTCTCATCGGCACCGGAAAACCCATGGTTGCGAAACAGCGGGAAAAGTGATATAATAGAATGCACTTATCGGTTTCCCTCAGAGGACAGACAAATTGCTGTTTACAGCGAAAAAATATGCTGTCATTGCGAGCCAGTGCGCACACTGGCGTGGCAATCCCCCGGTTAGAGGAGAAATGTACCGACAAGCACCCGAAAAAACGGGGATTGTTACGGCCTTTGGTGGTAATCGTTACCTGGTTCCATTCAACCGGGGGATTGCCACACCAGCGTGCGCGCTGGTTCGCAATGACAGCGTTTTTTTGGACGCGTACGTGTAAACAACAATTTTCCGCTTCGGCGGCTTTTCAAATTCCAAGACTGGCGGTTGAATGATTATGAGCTACAAACGAAGAGATTTTCCCATCTGGCTTGCCCTGGCGGCGCCGGTGCTGCTCATCGCGGCGCTGAGCGTGGTGTTCCTGGGCGGCAAGGACGAGAAGGCGGCATTGGACAGTTCCCTGGACCCGGGAATCAGCTACCTGGAGGTGCTGGAGAAGAAGGACCCCGCCGAGGTCATGGCCGTGCGCAGGCAGATTGCCGACAAGAAGCTGGCAGCCCAGCGGGACCAGCTGATGACCCAGCTGACCAGCGGCGGCATGGATCCCTTCTCCCTATTCAAGGACTACTGCATCATGGGCGACTCCCGGGCAGTGGGCTTCTGGTACCACGGCTACCTGGACAAGGGCCGGTGCATCGCCGACGGCGGCCACACCATCCGGGACATCACCGCCAATATGGACGCTCTGGTGAAGATGAACCCCGGCACAGTGTACCTGTGCTACGGCCTGAATGACACCTCCATCGGCTATTGGGACAGCGCCGAGCAGTATGTAGGGGAGTATATGCAGATCATCCGGGAGGTCAAGAGCAGGCTCCCCGATACCACCGTGGTGGTAAGCTCCATTCTGCCCGCCCGGGACCCGGCCTTTGAGCGCTCCAAAAAGTGGTACAACATCCCCGATTGGAGTGCGGCTCTGGAGGCCGCCTGCAAGGAAAACGGCGTGCTCTTCGCCAACTGCGACTCCCTGGCGGACAAGTACCCCAATTTGTGGGACCCGGACGGCATCCACTTCCGGAAGGAATTCTATCCCTACTGGGCCAGCTGCCTGCTGGTAGCCACGCTGATGGAGGGTTAACATCATGAGATCCAAAGGATTCTTGTATGAACTGGGCCGGTGGGCCGCGGTTCTTATCGGGATTGTTTCCCTGTTTGTGCTGTTCGGGGGCAACTCCATCAGCGGCGCGGACCCCCGGGAGGTAGCCGACGCGGTGGTGGGCGTCATCGATATGGAAAACATGCTGGAAGCGGACAACCAGATGGTCAAGCGCTTCTACGGTCTGGACCCGGCCGACTACGAAGGCTGCATTCTCTACTATCCCAACACCAACATGATGGCCGAGGAAGTGCTGATCGTGAAGCTGAAGGATCTACAGCAACAGCAGACCGTCCGCGACGCCATCGAGGCCCGTCTTCAGACCCAGAAGAACACCTTCGAGGGCTACGGCGTGGAGCAGTTCGATATGCTGACCAACCACTGCTATGTGGAGCTGCGGGGCAATTTCGTGCTGTTCGTGGTGAATCCCAATGCCGACGCCGCCCGGAAGGCCTTCCTGGGCGCGCTGTAAAGGAGGAAGCGTATGGCCTTTTCAGAACTGAAATTTGTCTTCCTCTTCCTTCCCCTGGCGCTGCTTGCCCACAAGGTGATGCCCATGCGGGGGAAAAATCTGATTCTGGCGCTGCTGAGCCTGCTGTTCTTCGCCTGGGGCTCGCCCCAGTACATGGTGCTGATGCTGGCAATTGTTGCCTTCAACTACTTCTCCGGGCTGCTGATCGGGGAAAAGAAGGCGGAAAACGATCCCCGGGGGGCAAAGTACGCCCTGGTCAGCGCCGTGACGGCGAATCTTCTGATGCTGGGCTTCTTCAAATACTGGGGCTTTCTGCTGGAGAATGTGAACGCGGTATTCGGCACCCATCTCGCCACCCGGATCACCTCCATGCCCATCGGCGTATCCTTTTTCACCTTCTCGGTGCTGTCGTACCTGTTCGACGTGTACCGGGATAAGGCGGAAGCTCAGCACAACATTGTCCACTTCACCCTTTTTGTCACCTTCTTCCCCAAGCTGGTCTCCGGCCCCATCGTGCCCTACGCCGAGATGGAGCGGCAAATCATGGAGCGGAAGATCGGCCCCGCCCACTTCGGCCGGGGAAGCCGGCTGTTTCTCATTGGCCTTGCCAAGAAGGTGCTGCTGGCGGACACCCTGGGCAAGACCTTCTACGCCCTCTCCGCCCTGGAGCCGGGTACCCTAAGCGTGGTTTCCGCCTGGCTGGGGGCCGTGAGCTATGCGCTGATGCTCTACTTTGACTTCGGCGGCTATTCCGATATGGCAATCGGCCTTGCGGAAATGTTCGGCTTTACCTTCCAGAAAAACTTCGACTATCCCTATATGAGCGCCAGCATCACCGAGTTCTGGCGCAGGTGGCATATCTCCCTGGGCGCCTGGTTCCGGGACTATGTGTACATCCCCCTGGGCGGCAGCCGGGAGGGGAAGGCCAGGACCATCCGGAATCTGCTGATTGTCTGGCTGCTTACCGGCATCTGGCATGGAGCCAACTGGACGTTCCTGGTCTGGGGACTCTACTACGGGCTGCTTCTGCTGCTGGAAAAGTTTGTGTTCGCGAAAATTCTTGACAAAATTCCAAACTTCATCCGCAGAATTCCCACGCTGCTGCTGGTAATCATCGGCTGGGTGTTCTTCTTCAGCCCCAATCTGGGCTTTGCCTTCCGGTACTTAGGCAGCATGTTCGGCCTGGGCTCCGCAGGGCTGCTGGACTCCGCGGCCAAGTATTATCTTTCCGGCAGTGCCATCATTCTGATCATCAGCGCCTTCGGGGCCTACCCGTTGGCCGCGAAGCTGGGCAATCAGACTCTCCGCCGCAGAAGGTGGCCGGTGTATGTGAGCGCAGCGTGGTTTGCGGCGCTGATGATCCTGTGCATCGCGGGAATGACGGTGAGTACCTACTCGTCGTTCCTGTATTTTCAATTCTAAAAGGAGGCGGCTGCTTTGGACGAAAAACGAACGATCCCCCGCAACCCCCGGCGGCGGACCCCCTTTCAGATCAATCGGCGGCTCCAGGGACAGCTGCTCAGCTGGCTGCTGGTGCTGACCATGATTTTAGGCATCGGCACGGGCATCCTGGTAAAGGACCGGGACTTCTCCGACAGCGAAAACCGAATGCTGGCAACGTTTCCCAGGATTACCTTCTCCTCGCTCTTTGACGGAAGCTTTCTGGAGGGACTTGGGAATTACACGGCGGATCAGTTCCCGGGACGGGATGCCTGGATCAGCCTGAACCTGAAAATGAATCAGCTTCTCGGCCAGAAGGAGGCCGGGGGCGTCTACCTCTGCGACGACGGCTACCTGATCCAGATTCCCGGGGAGCCCAACTGGACCCAGGCGGAGCGGAACCTGGCCGCCGCGGAAGCCTTCGCGGAGAAATACCCCGACCTCAACATGGTAATGACCGTGACCCCCAACGCGGTGACGGTGCTGAGCCACCTGCTGCCGGAGAATGCCCCGGCCCGGGATCAGAGGGCGGACCTTCAGTGGATTCAGGAGCAGCTGGACAAGGTCCGCTTCTGCGATGTCACCGACGCGCTGCTGGCCCACAAGGACGAGGGTGTTTACTACAAAACCGACCACCACTGGACTTCCCTGGGGGCCAAGTATGCCTTCCACGCCATGACGGAGGCTCTGAATATCCAGAGCGTCAAGGAGGAGGACTACACCGCCTACCCCGTGTCCAACACCTTCGAGGGCACCCTGTCGTCCAAAAGCGGCAGCCATGCGTCCAAGGATACCGTGGAAATCTACATCCCCCATACCAGCATTGACTATTACGTCACCTACGCCGATACCGGGGAGAATGTCAGCTCCCTGTACCGCCGCAGTGCCCTGAACCAGAAGGATCACTACACCGTGTTCTTCGGGGGCAACCATTCCCGGGTGGACATTACCACCACGGCGGACACCGGGCGGTGCCTGCTGCTGTTCAAGGACTCCTACGCCAACTGTATGGTGCAGTTTCTGTACCCCTACTATGACCACATCACCATGATCGACCCCCGGTACTACTACGACAACATCGATCTGGTGGTCAAGAGCGAGGCCATCACCGATGTGCTCTTCCTCTACAACGCCGATACCTTCCTGGCAGACACCTCCCTGGCGGACGTGCTGCTCAGCGAAGGCTAAGGATTTCATTGGACAGTTATCGTATCGCTTCGCGATGAATCAAAATTTGGCCACCCTGCAAATTGGTGTTTGGCGAATATACGCTGTCATTGCGAGCCAGTGCGCACACTGGCGTGGCAATCCCCCGGTAAAATGGGGAAACGGGGCGAAAAGCGGCCTAAAACCTTGGGGGATTGCCACACCAGTGTGCGCACTGGTTCGCAATGACAGCGTTTTTCGATGCGACAAACACCAATTCGACTGTCTCATTTTAATTGTCCCGAAGGGACTCCTTAACTGTCCACTGTCAACTGTCCACTCATATCCCCCTCCCCAGAAAGGAGCTCCCAATGGTCAACGTCTGCGACATTCAAGTGATGAAGCCCCTGCTGCAGGAGCACGGGTTCCGGTTCTCCAAGGCAAAGGGACAGAATTTCCTCATTGCCTCCTGGGTGCCGGAGTCCATCGCCCGGGAGGCCGGGGTGGACGAAACTGCCGGGGTGCTGGAAATCGGCCCGGGCATCGGCCCCCTGACCCAGCAGCTGTGCCTGCACGCCGGAAGGGTCTGCGCCGTGGAGCTGGACACCCGGCTAAAGCCCATCCTGGAGCGCACCGTAGGGGAATTTACCAATCTGGACATCCTCTGGGCCGACGCTCTGAAGCTGGATCTTCCCGCCCTGGTGCGGCAGCGTTTCGAGGGGCTGCGCCCCATGGCCTGTGCCAACCTTCCTTATTATATCACCACCCCCATATTGGCGGCGCTCCTGGAAGCGGACTGCTTCGACTCCGTCACCGTCATGGTGCAAAAAGAGGTGGCTCAGCGGATCGCCGCCGCCCCGGGCTCGGCGGAGTACGGCGCGTTTTCCGTGCTGTGCCAGTATTACGCGGAACCGGAGCTTCTCTTTGACGTTCCCGCCCACTGCTTCCTGCCCCAGCCCAAGGTCACCTCGGCGGTGATCCGCTTAAACGTCCGGAAAAACCGGAACTGGGGGGAAGCCGACCGGGACATTTTCTTCCGCACGGTCCGCGCCAGCTTCGCCATGCGGCGCAAGAAGCTCAGCAACGGCCTCGCCGCGGGTTTTCCGGAGCTGGGCAAGGCGGGGGCCGAAGAAGTGATCCTCCGCGTGGGCTTCCCGGAGAACGTCCGGGGCGAAACCCTTGGCATCCCCGAATTTGTCCAAATCGCCAACGCCATCGTAGAGAGATAAATTGTTGTTTACACTACACATTTCAAATTTCCTGTCATTGCGAACCAGTCCGCAGACTGGTGTGGCAATCCCCCGGTAAAATGGG
>JBJEYY010000197.1:0-8144 GCA_051887095.1 Faecousia sp.
ACGCTGGTGTGGCAATCCCCCGGTTAGAGGGGAAATGTATCGAAAAGTACCCTGCAAAGCGGAGATTGTTATGGTTCTTGGTGGTAATCGTTACCTGATCCCATTCAACCGGGGGATTGCCACGCCAGTGTGCGCACTGGCGTGGCAATGACAGTGTTTATTCGCCAAACACCAATTTGTCGGCTATCTGTACATTAAGGAGGAGCCTATGCCCACCGTCTATTACATCGGCGACAGCACGGTCGCTTTCAACCAGATCGACACCTACCCCCAGCAGGGGATGTCCAACGCCCTGGGGCTGTATCTGCGCCCCGGCGTCGTCCTGTCCCCCCACGGGCTCAACGGGCGCAGCACCAAATCCTTCCTGGACGAGGGTGCTTTCGAGCCTGTCCGGAAGGCCATGGCCCCCGGGGACTTCCTGCTGATCCAGTTCGGCCACAACGACGAAAAGGCCGACCCCGCCCGGCACACGGAGCCCGCCACCACTTACAAGGAGAATCTCACCTTCTTCATCACCTGCGCCCGGGAGGCGGGGGCGTACCCCGTGCTCATCACCCCCATCGCCCGGCGGCTCTTTGACGAAAACGGCGCGTTTCTCTCCGGAAGCCACGGCGTCTACCCCCAGGCCCTCCGGGAACTGGGTGCCGAATTAGGCGTTCCCGTAGCGGACCTCACCGCCATTACCGAGAAATACCTGTCCCAGGTGGGCGACCTTCCCTCCAAGCCCTGGTTCATGTGGCCCAAGGACAACACCCACCTAAAGCCCGAGGGCGCGGTGCTTATGGCAGGCTTCCTGGCCCAGGAGCTAAAGCGCATGGGCAGCCCCTATAAAGAATTGACAATTGACAGTTGACAATTGTCGCCCGCCGTATTTCTATTCAGCCGCCCGAACGTTTCCGTTTTTTGAGCGTTCTCAATAGAACGGGGTGCTGTCAATGACGAAAGGTTTCGGGCGGCTGATAGCCGCCCCTACGGAAACATCTCAACAAACAACAATTTGTCATTGCATATTGTCACTTTAACAAACTAAAGTGCTAAAGCAAAGGCTTTCCTTATACACTTCGCCGAATTGTTCCATAAATGAAAAATAATACTTTACTTCTTTAGCGAACTAAAGTATAATCCAATCATCAAATCAACCCCCCATGAAAAGAAAGGATTGGAAAACATGAAAAAGGTAATTGCATTGGTTTTGGCACTGGTTCTCGCAGCGGCCTGCTTTGCCGGCTGCGGCAGCAAGAAGGACTCCGACCTGGCTTACGTCAAGAAGAACGGCAAGCTGATTGTGGGCATCACGGACTACGAGCCCATGGACTACAAGGACGAAAACGGCAACTGGACCGGCTTTGACGCGGAGTTTGCCGAGCTGGTGGCCAGGGAGCTGGGCGTGAAGGTGGAATTCTTCGTCCTCTCCGACTGGGGCCAGAAGTTCTACGAGCTGGAAACCAAGAACATTGACGCGGTGTGGAACGGCATGACCATCACCGAGGAAGCCAAGCTCAACGCCAGCGTGTCCGACCCCTACGTCATCAACGCCCAGGTGGTGGTGATGAAGGCCGACGTGGTGGCCAGCTACACCACCGAGGACAGCCTGAAGGCCCTGAACTTCGCCGTGGAAAGCGGCTCCGCCGGGGAAGAAGCCCTCCAGAGCATCGGCATCACCGAGTACGTAGCCGTCCAGGATCAGACCTCCGCCGTGATGGAGGTAGCCGCCGGCACCGCTGATGCCTGCGTCATCGACATCACCATGGCAAACGCCATGACCGGCGCCGGCACCAGCTATGACGATCTGGCCCCCGGCATGGCCCTGACCAGCGAAGAGTACGGCATCGCCTTCCGGAAGGATTCCGACCTCACCGCCAAGGTCAACGAGATCATGAAAAAGCTGATTTCCGACGGCACCCTTCCCGCCCTGGCGGAAAAGTACAGCCTGACCCTGGCGGGCTGATGCCGCGACGGTAATTATACAGGCAACGATAAATTGTTGTTTGTACGTTTTTGCTGTCATTGCGAGCCAGTTCGCAAACTGGCGTGGCAATCCCCCGGTTGAATGGGGAAACGGAACGTAAACGGCCCTAAAACCTTGGGGATTGCCACGCCAGCGTGCGCGCTGGCTCGCAATGACAGCGCATAATTACAAACAACAATTTATCGCTTTGCTGTATTTTGCCTCCTGCTTCCATACCTGACAATACTGAGGTGCTTGCCATGTTCCTTCCCGTGACTTTGGAGCTGCTCACCGGCTTCTGGGAAACGCTGAAAATATTCTTCCTCACGCTGCTCTTCTCCATTCCCCTGGGGCTTATTGTCTGCTTCGGCTCCATGACCCGATTCCGACCGGTGCGGTGGCTGACCCGGGGAATCATCTGGGTGATCCGGGGCACGCCCCTGATGCTGCAGCTGATCGTGGTGTTCTACGGCCCGGGGCTCATGTTCGGCCTGCCCTCCATGGGCCGGTTTACCGCCGTGATTCTGGCCTTCACCATCAACTACGCCTGCTATTTTTCGGAAATCTACCGGGGCGGCATCGAATCCATTCCCCGGGGCCAGTACGAGGCGGGCCAGGTGCTGGGCATGACCAAATCGCAGATCTTTTTCAAGGTGGTGCTGCTGCAGGTGGTCAAGCGCATCCTGCCCCCCATGAGCAACGAGGTCATCACCCTGGTGAAGGACACGTCCCTCGCCCGGATCATCGCGGTGTACGAGATCATCTACATGGGCCAGTCCTTCATCAAGAAGGGCCTGATCTGGCCCCTGTTCTACACCGGCGCGTTCTACCTGGTGTTCAGCGGACTGCTGACGGTGCTTTTCGGCAAGCTGGAAAAGAAATTGAGCTATTTCAGAGGTTGAGCCATGGCAATACTGGAAGTAAGCAATTTAAAAAAGGGCTTCGGGGAAACGGATGTGCTCAAGGGCGTGTCCTTTTCGCTGGAGCAGGGCCAGGTGCTGGCCATCATCGGCTCCTCCGGCAGCGGCAAGACCACGCTGCTGCGGTGCCTGAATTTCCTGGAGCAGCCGGACCAGGGGGAAATCCGGGTACAGGGCCAGACCCTTACGGGCGCGGGCCTTTCCGATGCCCAGATCCGGCAAAACCGGTTGAATTTCGGCCTGGTGTTCCAGAACTTCAACCTCTTCCCCCAGTACACGGTGCTGGAAAACGTGACCCTGGCTCCTTCCCTGCTGCGCAAGGGCTCCCCGGAGGCCCTGCGGGAGAAGGCATTGTCCCTGCTGGACCAGGTGGGCCTGCTTTCGAAAAAGGACAGCTACCCCTGGCAGCTCTCCGGCGGTCAGCAGCAGCGGGTGGCCATCGCCCGGGCCCTGGCCCTGGAGCCGAAGGTTTTGTGCTTCGACGAACCCACCAGCGCTCTGGACCCGGAGCTGACTGGGGAGGTGCTGCGGGTGATCCGGGGCCTGAAGGACAAAAATACCACCATGATCGTGGTTACCCACGAAATGGAGTTTGCAAAAAGTGTGGCGGATGTGGTAATCTATATGGCAGACGGGGTCATCGAGGAGATGGGCCCGCCGGAGCAGCTGTTCGACAACCCCCGCAGTGAGAAAACCCGGCATTTCCTCCGGGCCGCCCGGGAGAGCTTTTGATTGGAGGCGTTACCATGACCCCAGACCACCACGATAAAACCCAGGAGCTTTACAATCTGATCGCGTCCATTGACGACCCCGAAATGATCCGGGCCCTGTTTGACGACCTGTGCACCCGCAAGGAGATTGAGAACATGGCCGAGCGGATTTACGCAGCCCGGCTTTTGCTGGAGGGCAACACCTACGCCCAGGTGATGCAGCAATCCAGCATTTCCTCCGCCACCCTAAGCCGGGTGTCCCGGTGCGTCCAGTACGGGGAAGGCTACTCCAGGCTCCTGGTCCCCGATTCCAAGGGATAACTCCCGCAGTGACGGGTTATCAAATTGGTGTTTGTAGGGATGTGTCCCATATTACCTGTCATTGCGAACCAGTCCGCAGACTGGTGTGGCAATTCCCTGACTTAGTGGGGAAATGTACCGACAAGCACCCGGAAAAACGGGGATTGTAACGATTCTTGGTGGTAATCGTTACCTGGTTCCATTCAACCGGGGGGATTGCCACGCCAGTGTGCGCACTGGCTCGCAATGACAGCGTTTATTTGACAAACACCAATTTGTCATTTCCCCTATGAAAAACTCCCCCGGAGCGATGTGCTCCGGGGGAGATGCTTTATTCGTAGACGATCTTGGAATCCGGCTCGGTGATAGCGATGTAGGTGTTGCCCACGCCCAGCTCCAGGTCCTCCCCGTCCATGGTCTTGAACCAGAAGGGGGAATCCTCACTGTCACAGCCCCACTGAATGGGAATCAGCTTGCCGCCGCAGGCGAAGAGTCCCTCGCCCCCGGCGCAGAAATCCGCCACCTGGTACATGCCCTCCCGGGAAATCTGGGCGAACATGACGAGGATGTTGCGGTAGGTTTCCTCTTCCTCCGTAATGCCGTCGCGCATGACCTTGCCGTACTGGCTGTAGACGTAGCGGCCGGTGTCGGGGTTATAATCCAGCACCGTGTCCTTGCGGTTGGATTTCTCGGTGATGGTGATGGTGATATGCTCCGCGGTCTCCCCATCGGCTGGGGTTCCGTCCTCGTTAAAGCGGAGCAGATAGTCCTTGTCCGGGTCCCCCTCCAGGCTGTAGCCCTGAGCGGCAGCATACTCCTCCATCTTGGGCCCCAGGGCCAGCAGGCTGTGCTCCAGGCCGATGTAGCGCTTGCGGTATTCATCCCGGACAGAGATTCCGGCCTGAACCGCATCCCAGGTGTCCACGCTGAAATTTTCAATGCCCCGCTCCTTCACATCTCTGAGCACCTGGCTGGAGCCGCCGGCGTGGAAGAGGATGGCATTGTAGTGCTGGGTGATGTCGTTGAACATCAGCCGGGTGGACCGGATGGAGCCGATCTGCTCCACCTGGGAGATGTTGGAGTACAGACCGATGCACCGGATGATGGAATAGTTCACGAAGGTCTCAAAGATGATGTCCGCCTGGTTGGCGCTGACATGGGGCAGCGCGTCGGGGACGTTGCTGATGGTGGAGATGAAGATCCGGCCGGTGTAGGGCTCGTCCAGAAGCTCCCCGTTCAGGGGGTTGCGGTAGACGGGAGGGGGCTCCGTGGTAGGCGGCTCCGTTTCTTCCTCCGTGGGAGGTTCCGTCGTGGGCGCTTCCGTAGATGGCTGCGTGGTGGGGGGCACTGTGGTCTCCGGCTGGGCCAGCTGGGCATTTCCGACGCCGCCGCGCAGCAGGAAGAACCCTCCCACGCCCAGGGCGACCACCAGCACCACCGCCAGGGAAATCCACAGCGGGGCCAGGCTCCGGCGGGGCTTGGAAGGCTCCCTCAGAAACCGCCCCCCGCTCTGATGATGCTTCTCCATTGAAAAGACTTCCTTTCCGTTTGATGTGAAATAGGGAACCGTCAGCTGGAAGAGAAATTGTTGTTTGTAAGTGTGCGTTGCAAATTACCTGTCATTGCGAACCAGCGCGCACGCTGGTGTGGCAATGACAGGAAATTTGTGGTGCACACCTACAAACACCACTGGTTCGTGGAAACAACCGGTATTTCTTCATCCCGAAGGGATACCCCAGCTGTCAACTATATTTACGTTTGGTTTTCGATCCGGGCGCTTTCCATGGTTTTGCCCATGGTGTAGAAGAACACGTTGTCCCTGGCGGGGTTCAGGTCCGGCAGCAAGCCCCGTTCGGCGTAGACGGCGTAGGTGCCGAAGAGAATGGGCACAATCCGTCCGTCGTCGGCAATGAGCTTCATCAGGTTGTAGTAGTTGCCGGAGTTGGCCAGGGATTCCTTGCACAATGACAGAATATTGTCGTTGGGAATGCCGCCCCAGCTCAGGTTCCCCCACAGCCGGAAAAATTCCGACAGGTCCATATTGGGGCTCAGCCGGGTCTGGCCCAGATAGATATCGAAGGTGTTGGCCCGGAGCACCGTTTCATAGGTGGGCTTGGTGGTGGCGCCGTATTCCAGGGTGCCCGTGGGAATGCCGAACTCCGTCAGGGCCTCGGCGATATACCGGGCAGTCCGCAGCCGGGCGGAGTCGTCGCAGTTCACCAGCAGCCGCAGTTTCCGGTCCGGGTTGTCCTTGTCCTTGGGGATGGTCCAGGAGCTGATGGCGTCGATGAACTTCATGGAGTCAAACTCGTATTTGGAGGCCAGGCTCTGGCTGTAGTGGACGGAGGAGGGCGGCGTGCAGAGGGTGGCCTTCTGGGCATGGCCGTGGTAGTACCGGTCGATGATGGTATCCCGGTCGATGGCGTAGGTCAGCACCTTGCGCAGCACGCCGTCCTCAAAATAGTCGCTGTAGAGCACGTTGCAGCCCAGATACAAAAACATGCCGCTGTCCACATCCCACAGTTCGTAGTCGCAGCGGTAGTCCGCGTACTTGTCGGACATGGGGTTGGTGCACACCACGCCCACATCGTTGAACTCAAACTCGTCCCGGATTTCGGCATCGGTTTCCGCCTCCACCAGGGCGATGGAGCTGTCCGTAGCGGGAACCTTGGCCTTTCCGCCCCACCAGTCCATGACTCGGCGCAGATATTTCCCTCCCAGGCCCTCGGCCAGAGCATAGGGGCCGGTGCCCAGGGGATTGTCCGCGGAAACCTCCCCGGATTTCACAATGGGAATATCCAGCAGCAGCGGGAAATTCTCAAAGGCGGAGTTGAGGAAGAAAACAATGGCCCCGTTCTGAATCTCAAAGGAGTTTACATAATACGTAAACCGTCCCTTGTAGTAATCGCTTTCCTGAGCGGCCTGGTAGCTGGCGTACACATCCTCCAGGGTCACGGAGCTGCCGTCGGAGAAGGTGGCCTGGGGCTCCAAGTAGAAGGTCCAGGTTTTGTTGTCCGAGGACACCTGATAGGACGAGCACAGAATGGGATACACCTGGTAGCTGCTGTCGTAGGCGAAAAGCCCCTGGTACATCAGGGAGAACAGCACCCGGTTGTTGTAGCTGTAGCCGATGAGGGGATTCATGGAGCGGCCCGGGTTATAGGCCAGGGTCAGATTCTGAGGCTCCGCCTCCTCGGTCATCAAATCCTCGGGGTCCTGTCCCTCCATCAGCAGGGCGCCGCCGGTGGGGATATAGACATCCTCGTCATCGGATTTCCCGCAGCCGGGAAGAAGGGTCAGCATCAGGCACAGCGCCAGCATCAGAGCAAAATACCGTTTCATAGGCCACCTCCGCAGACAATCACCGCACCCTGGCTTCCCCGCTCCCCGTGGGTGGCCCGGTGGGACCAGAAACGATCCGGGGCGCAGGCGGTGCAGCTTTCGCTTTGCTCCACATGGACCACGCCCCGCCGCCGGAGGGCCAGAGCGTTGACGGCCTTCAGGTCGATGTAGTATTTCTCCCCCTGCCGGCGAAGATGGGGCATCGCGTCCTTGCCGAATTCGGCCAGAATGGCGTGGGGAACATCGGAATCGGTTTCAAAATGGCACTGTCCGATGTTGGGGCCGATGGCGGCGCGGACATTTTCCGGCCAGGTGCCAAAATTGCGCACCATGGCCTCCAGGGTTTTCCCGGCGATGTCCGCCGCGGTGCCCCGCCAGCCCGCGTGGGCCGCGCCCACCGCGCCGGTTTCCGGGTCCCACAGCAGGATCGGAGTGCAGTCGGCGGTGAATACCAGCAGAGCCGTGCCGGGGTCGGCAGTCACCAGAGCGTCGCACTCGGGATAGTCCCGGTGGCACAGTCCCCGGTGGTCCTCAGCGGTCACCACCCGGACAATGTCGGAGTGGGTCTGCCGGGTCATCACCAGCTTTTCAGTGTCAAAGGGGATCGCCCCCGCCAGAAGCCGGAGATTGGTTTCCACGTTTTCCATGCTGTCCCCCCGGCCAAAGGCAAGGTTCAGGCTCTCCTGAGTCCCGGTGCTGACACCCCCCAAGCGGGTGGTAAACCCATGAGGCACCGCAATCAGCGTGGAAGCCTCATATTCCAGTGTGTTGTATTTCTTTATCATCATCGTGTTCACCAAAAGAGTATTTGCAAATGGGTTTATCGGATGAACGCTGCATCCTGACAAATTGGTGTTTGCAAGTGCGCTCTGCAGATTACCTGTCATTGCGAACCAGTCCGCAGACTGGTGTGGCAATCCCCCG
>JBJEYY010000198.1:0-8135 GCA_051887095.1 Faecousia sp.
ACTCCCGCTCTTCAGGGCACTTTTCGGTACATTTCCCCTCTAACCGGGGGATTGCCACGCCAGTGTGCGCACTGGCTCGCAATGACAGGAAACTTTGAGGCAAAGCGACAAACAACAATTTGTATATGCGCTTTACCATGAGAGACAACAGAAAGGATGACATTCATGGCCGGGAACGGAAAGCAGGATATGGGCACCGGCAGCGTGAAGAAGCTGATGGCCAAGATGGCGGTGCCGGCGCTGATCGCCCAATTGGTGAACCTGCTGTATAACATTGTGGACAGAATCTATATCGGCCATCTGCCGGAAATCGGGGCCCTGGCCCTGACGGGGGTGGGGTTGTTTACTCCCATCCTCATGCTGATTACGGCCTTCGCCATGATGGCGGGAGCAGGGGGCGCACCCCGGGCCGCCATTGCCATGGGCAAGGGGGATATGGACACCGCGGAGCGGATTGTGGGCAACTGCTTTACCGTGCTGCTGGGGATGGCGGTGGTGCTTACCGCAGTGCTGACCCGGTACGCCCCGGAGCTGCTGCGGCTGTTCGGAGCCAGCGACGCCACGCTGCCCTACGCCGTGTCCTACGGACGGATTTACCTGCTGGGGAGTATCTTTGTGCTGATCGTCATGGGCATGAACCCCTTCATCACCACCCAGGGCTTTGCCAGGGTGAGCATGCTCACCACGGTCATTGGCGCGGTAATCAACATTGTGCTGGACCCCATTCTGATGTTCGGTTTCCATCTGGGCGTCCGGGGTGCGGCCATTGCCACGGTGCTGAGCCAGGCAGTCAGCGCGGTGTGGATTCTCCGCTTCCTCACCGGCAAAAAGACCGTTCTCCGGCTGAAGGCCGGAAACATGGCCTTGCGGCGGGAGGTGATTCTGCCCTGCCTGGGGCTGGGCCTTTCCAGCTTTGTGATGGTGTCCACCGAGAGCATTCTCTCCGTCTGCTTTACCGCTTCCCTCTCCCGCTACGGCGGGGATGTGGCGGTGGGCGCCATGACGGTGCTGACCTCCATCAACCAGCTGATCACCATGCCCCTTTCCGGCATCTGCCAGGGGGGCCAGCCTCTGATCAGCTACAACTATGGCGCACACAAACGGGACCGGGTGAAGGAGGCCTTCTTCTGCCAGTTTACGGTGTGTGTGGCCTATACCACCGTGTTCTGGACGGCACTGATGCTTGTCCCACGGTTCTTCGCCGGGATCTTTACCAATGACACTGGGCTCGTGACCTATACCGCTTGGGCGATTCGGATTTTCCTGGCCTGCGGGTTCTCCGTGGGCTTCCAGATCAGCTGCCAGCAGGCCTTTATGGCTCTGGGCCAGGCGAAGATGAGCCTGCTGATGGCCTGCCTGCGAAAACTCATTCTGCTGATTCCCCTGATTTTCATTCTGCCGCCCTTCTTCACGGATAAGGCCATGGCCGTGTTCCTGGCGGAGCCGGTCAGCGATCTGATTGCCGCCGTGGTAACCACCCTCACCTTCTTCCGCTTCTTCCGGAAGCTGATGAAGGGGGAGAAGGCGTAATTCCATGCAGACAAATTGCTGTTTTGCAAAATATGCTTATCGGCTTAAGTCAGCAATCCGACAAATTGTTGTTTGTCAAATATATACTGTCATTGCGAGCCAGTGCGCACACTGGCGTGGCAATCCCCCGGATAGAGGGGAAATGTACCGACAATTGCCCTGAAGAGTGGGGAACGTTGCGATTTTTGGTGATAATCGTTACCTGGTTCCATTCAACCGGGGGATTGCCACGCCACTTAAGCGCACTGGCTCGCAATGACAGCATATATTCGATAAACACCAATTTGCCGCTGTGCGGGGATGGGGACGGACGGCAAAAGGGACTGTGAAAAGCCCGGGATTTCCGGGGGTTCACAGTCCCTTTTTAATCTGTTGTTATGCGCAATCAGAACACACGTCTCGCGGCGACAACCAGGCGGCCGTTGTTGCCGGGGAGGGTGTACTCGCAGGTGGACAGCAGAATCAGCTTATCGCCGTACACCGGGGTGATGCCGGTGTCGTAGAAGGCCAGCTCCTTGCACTGGGCCACGTAATCGTTGAATTCCTTCTCGTCCTTGGCATTCTCCATGATATGGTAGCGGAAGCCCTCGCCCAGGTTGGCGGAGGTCTTGAACACGGAGAAAATCTCGTAGACATGGTATTCCGTCAGGGTGTCGAAGTAGATGAGCTTGTGATCCTCCCAGAAGGCCTTGTCGTTGTAGCTGTGCAGCGCGGCGAACATGCTGCCGTCCTTCATGGTGTGGCCGTAGATGGTCACGGTGTCGCTGGGGGTGTTTACGTCGCACTCCTCCCGGACGTACAGGCAGCCCCAGTCGCTGTAATTTTTGTCAAAGTCCCGTTTCAGGTAGTAGTTGGGCTCATTGGGAGTCTGCATCACGGGGTAATCAATCTTGGTGCCGTCGATCTTAATCCAGCCGACCATATCATTGTTCCGGGCGTACACATCCGCGTAGCCGGGAATCATGGTGGGCTCCGTGGGCGCGGTGGAGGGCTCGGTGGTGGCCTCCGTGGTGGGCTCGGTGGTCGCTTCGGTAGTCGGCGCGCTGGTGGGCTCGGTGGTGGCCTGGGAGGCCAGCTTGCTCAGCTCATCGAACTGGTTGGCCTTCTCCCGGCCCTTGATAAAGTAGTTGACAATCTGAAAGGCGCTGAAGCAGAAAACCAGGAGCAGCACGCCGATCAGGACGTAGTATACAGGCTTTTTCATGGTAAATTACCTCCATTGGACATTCTTTCCGTATTTTCACGGGGGAGTGAGGGAGGATTGACCCTGCCCCTTGGGATCAGCCGGTCATATAGGGCATTTCCATCAGATCCCGCATTTCATAGTAGCGCTGTCCGGCCCGCCAGCCCTCTCCGGTGGAGGACCCGGCCACAAAGTTCATCTTGGCATCGGGGAGCGCCTGACGAAGGGAATTGCGCACGCTCCAATTCAGCGCCTTCAGATTTCCCGGCCACCACAGGCGCTTCAGCCAGGTCATCTGGAGGATGGGATCCGGGCTTCCGTAGGTGTAGCCCAGGTTCAGATCCTCCAGCTTTTTGCATTCCAGCAGGGGGGAATAGTCCCGGATGGGGGACATGAACAGCTCCAGGAATACCAGCTCCGAAAGCTCCGACAGAGGGCTGATATCCCGGATGTTGGTATCGGCGATGACGAGATATTGGAGCTTGGGCAAATACACTGCCCAGTCGCAGTTGGTCACGCCCCGCATATGGCCGATGTCTACGCAGACCAGATCCCGGCAATAGCGAAGCTCCTGGAGGTCCTCATCCGTGACCTCTATATAGTATTTGTTGGGGGCGAAATACACCGCGTCGGTGCGAAGCGAGATTCCGCCCAGGTTCACGCTCCAGACGAAGCGGATGTCCGGGTGCCGGTTCTGCAGGGCCTCCATTTCCGGACTTGGAATGCCGCAGCCGCACATCACCACCTGCTCCAGGTTGGGAAACAGGGCAAACTGTTCCTCCAGAGCGGGAAGATCCGGGATGGTCTGGCCGGACAGGTCCAGCACGGCGGTGTCCCGGCTGACGGGAACAGAGCAGACGGTGATCTCCCAGACCACCATCAGCCCGGGTTTTCCCCGTTCCAGCGCCAAAAGCGCCTCCTGGGGCAGCTGGGTCTGGCCCAGGTGCAATGCGGTCAGCTCCGGGAAGTAGCCCAGCAGCTTGTCCAGGTCGGAAATGGTGAGCTCCGGGGTGCCGGAAAGGTCCAGTACCCCCAGATCACTGGGATACCGTGTACCGCAAACTTCCTTTTCCCAGGTTACTTCCATTTCGGGCCGTTCCCGGCGCAGCCGGAGCAGCTGGCTGGAGGGGGGAAGCTCCCCGGTAAACCGGACGGACCGGAGCCGGGGCAGGTAGGCCAGGGGGGCGACATCCGTCACATCGGTGAGCCGAAGCTCGGTGGTGTCGCAGTCGTACAGCTGACCCATAAGCTCCACGCTGTAGAGGACCTTGCATTCCGGACGGCGGTGCTGCAATGCCAGCAGGGCTTCGTAGTCCCGGCAGTCCCAGGCTTCCACAATGGTCAGCTGGGGAAGGTAGTCCAGCAGCTCCGCTTCCTCCAGGGTCAGGCTGGACAGCTGAATGGACTTGGTGCCCAGGCTGTAGAAGCTTCCCTGGAAGGGGAGCTCCCAGGTAATGGCGCAGTCGGGCATAAGCTCTCGAAGCTGAGAATACTGCTCTGGGGTGATTCCGGTCTGCCGCAGATCCACCTGCCGCAGATTGGAAAACCGGGTCAGACGCTGCCAATCCCCCAGGGGACGGCCGGACAGGTCCAGCACCGCGGCGTCAATGGGATAGGATACGCTGTCCAGGTTTACATAATATGTATTGTATAGCTGCAATCCCCCCAGGGCGAAGCCGGTCAGCGCCGCCGCTATGAGGAGGATTCGCAGCGCCTTTTGCAGCCGCTTGCTCATCCCGATACTCCTTTCCGGTTCTTCACCCTGTATGCAAAGTGCAACACATATATTATGATGAATCCGGCGGGATAAGTCAAGAGGAGAAAGCCCCGGTGGGGGCAGGAAAATTCTTAAAGTTTTCTTACGAAGGGAAAGCGGCGGAGCCGGAGGCGAGGGTTAATTGGTGTTTGTCAAATAAACACTGTCATTGCGAGCCAGTGCGCACACTGGCGTGGCAATCCCACAGCAATTCAGGATGGTTTGTTAGGGCGTTTGTCCGTTTTCGTACATTTCCCCTCTAACCGGGGATTGCCACACCAGCGTGCGCGCTGGTTCGCAATGACAGCTCCTTTTTTAGCCCGCCAAGCAACAATTGTATCTGCGGTTGGCGGATAAAAACAGAGCGAAGCCGGGGCGGCTTCGCTCTGGGCTTTATTGGGACTTCTTTTTTCGGATGGTTTCCTTCAGCAGACGGACAAACCGGTCCATGTCGATGGGCCAGCCGGGCATTCTCCTGCCGGTGCTGCTCCAGACGCTGCTCCACCTCGATGCGGACCCGGGCCAGCTCGGACACATCCTGGTGGCTGCCCCGGAGGCGGACCCCCGCCGTGTAATCCGGATCCCGCCTGCCGCCGCAGCGGATATAGAGGGTCCCCTTGGTGGGGTGATTCCAGGCGTACAGGGCTTCGGCATGGCGGTTTTGGGTCATTTCCTCCACGCCGGCGTGAATCCGGGGCAGGTCCCCGGGGGCAATCCGATCCAGCCAGAAGCGGTAGCGCTCCTAGGGGGACAGGGATGCCTCCATCGCCATCATATTCCGGAAGGTGCTGTCCACATAAAGCCGGGGCTCCTTTCCGGGGTCCAGCTCCAGGCACCACAGGCCTGTGGAGGCGTCCCGGAGAATGTCCGTCATGACGGACAGGGTTTCCAATCGCTTTTCCATAGGCGCCCTACTCCTTCCAGAGCAGGCAGCTTCCATGGGCTTCCTTCTTTGCCCGGAAGAGGGCCTGATCCGCCTGGCTCAGCAGCTCCTGGATGGACTCCTCCCCGCTTTGGGAAATGACAATTCCGCAGGAACAGGTGAAGCCGCATTCCGTGTGAAGCTCCCGGCAGATATCCCGGGCTTTCCGCACGATGGCATCCCGGGAGGAAACGCCCCGGAGGATCACCGCGAATTCATCCCCACCGTAGCGGCAGAGAATGTCGTGGCTGCGGGTGTGGCGGCGCAGCAGCTCGGAAAACTGCTGCAGAGCGTCGTCCCCGGCCTGGTGGCCGTTGGAATCGTTGATTTTCTTCAGATCATCCAGGTCGAACAGGCAGACAGCCGCGGGGAAATCCTCCCGGTGGAGGGCACAGACCGCGGCATGGAAGCCCCGGCGGTTGAGCAGGCCGGTCAGATAGTCCCGACAGGCTTCGTCCTGGAGGGTACGCTGGCGCTTCTGGTAGGAGGCCATGGTGTTCAGCGCGGCCACCCGCTTGCGCAGACAGTGCAGACACACCGGATCCCGGGGACGGTAGGCAAAGTCGTCAGCTCCCAGCGACATGGCCTCGTCCTCCAGATCCAGGCCCGAGGCGGCAATGGCCAGCACCGGAATATGCCAGGTGAGGGGGTTCTGCCGGATAGCCCGGAGCACCTTGGAGGCGCCCTGCTCCGGCAGGGTCATGCTGAGGATCACGGTGGTGATGTCCTTGCTGTGGCCGTCGATAAGGGTGATGGCGCTTCGCAGATCCTCGGCGGTGTACACGGTGCACTGGGGGAAGCCGGCCTTCGTAAGCTCCCGGAAGGCGGGATTCTCGTCCACCACCAGAATGGTCTGTTCCGCGGAGGTTTCGGCTGCGGGGACGGTACTCCGGGGCTTGCGACGGGGTTTCTGTTGGAGCAGAAGGGTTTCCATGCCCTCCGCGGGCATGGGCTTGCCCAGAAGATAGCCCTGGGCATAGTCACAGCCCAGCTCCCGCAGACGCTGAAGCTGTTCCCGGGTTTCCACGCCCTCGGCCACCACCTCCAGGTTCATCCAGTGGGCCAGGCCCACAATAAAGCGCAGAATACCCTGATCCACGGGCTTGGCGGTTTCGTTGCGGACAAACTGCATGTCCAGCTTCAGCACGTCCAGCTTCATCTGGTTGAGCATGCTCAGCGAGGAGTAGCCGCTGCCGAAATCGTCCATTTCAATGACGAAGCCCAGGGTGCGCAGCTGATTCACAACGGTGATAATCTGATCCGGGCTTTCGGTGTAGGCGCTCTCGGTGATTTCCAGATGGAGCATGCGGGGCTCCAGCTCATATTTGCGCAGGATTCCCAGCAGAATTTCCGGCAGATTCGATTGGGAGATGTCCGCCCGGGATACGTTGACGGAAACGGGAATTTCCGGATAGCCCTTATTCAGCCAGGAGCGCAGGGTCGCGCCCACCTTATCCCAGACGAACTGATCCAGCTTGGTGATAAAGCCGTTTTTCTCAAACAGAGGGATGAACTCTCCCGGGGACAGGAAGCCCCACTGGGGATGAATCCACCGCACCAGGGCCTCTGCCCCGGCCAGGGAATCGTCATGGAGACTGAATTTGGGCTGCAGGTACACGCTAAACTGTCCCTGGGCCAGGGCATCCTCCATGGCATCGGTGATGGCCTGCTCCCGCAGGAGCTTGCCCCGGAGAGCGTCGTCATAAATTGCCAGGTGGCAGTTGTAGTGCCCCTTGATGCTGTCCGCGGCCAGCAGGGCCCGGTCGCACATCTGGGGGACGCCCACGCTGCGGTCGGTGATTTCATAGATTCCGAATTTCAGCACCACATTTCCCGGGGCGTTGGCAAAGCGGATGGCCTCGGCAGAGATGCTGGCGAACAGCTCATCGGTGTATTTCCGCGTCCGGGGGCAAAGGACCAGGAAGCGGTCCGCCGTTGCCCGGCCGTAGATGGCATCGGGACCGATGACCTGCTGGGCGTACTGGGCCAGCCCCTGCAGCAGCCGGTTGCCGGCGGGAATGCCGTAGTGATCGTTGAAAAGCTTGAAGTTTTCCACATTGGAACTGAGGATGATGTAGTCCCGGTCGGTGTCGTTTGCCAGAATCTCCTCCGCCCGGGTATAGAAGTACTCCCGGCTGTACACCCCGGTGAGCCGGTCATGGCGGAACTGATTAATCATGGACGCGGTTTCCCGGAGCTTGATGATGCTGGCGACCCGGTGGAGAATGACCTGGGGCCGGTAGGGCTTGGGCACAAAGTCCGTGGCGCCGTGGGAAAGGGCGGCGATCTCGTCGGACTCGTGGTCGTTCTGGGTGGTGACGATGACCGGAATGGGGGACAGCTTGGGATCGTTTTTGATGCGGTCCAGGAAGGTAAAGCCGTCCATGACGGGCATCATCACATCCAGAAGAATCAGAGCCACATCCTCGCTCTGGGTTTCCAGAAGCTCCAGCGCCTCCTGGCCGTTTTCCGCCTCCAGCACCGAATAGCTGTCGGAGAGAATCTCCGCCAGCATTTCCCGGTTCAGGGGGTTGTCTTCTACAACTAAGATCTTCTTGTTGGTCACCATGGTTGTTTCCTCATTTTCTTGTTCCAGGTTTGGGGCTGTGGTTTCAGGGAAAATCCCGCCGGGAAAGCGTATCCCGGAGAGCGGATGAATTGGTGTTTGAAGGGGCGCGCTGCAAATTACCTGTCATTGTCATGAAAAATGCTGTCATTGCGAACCAGTGCGCACACTGGTGTGG
>JBJEYY010000199.1:0-8116 GCA_051887095.1 Faecousia sp.
CCTTCTAACCGGGGGATTGCCACACCAGTCTGCGGACTGGTTCGCAATGACAGATAATTTGGAACGTTTAGTGTATACACCAATTTGCCGGCAAGCTGAGTTAAGGCGGTAAGTACATAACAAAAAACCACACCCAAACTGCCCTGTAAAACTGGAGGGCGGTTTGGGTGTGCTTTTTGGGGCTTACTCTCCGGCCACCAGTCCGGAAACCAGCTGCTGCATCTCCCGGCGGGAGGTGACGGCGTGGGTGCGTTCGATGACGGAGCGCTTCTGCTCTTCCGTCATGGTTTCGAAGGCGTGCATGGCCTGCTCATTCTGAGCCAAGGCCATTCCGAAGCCCAGGGGCAATTCCAGGGAGTCCATTTGATCACCTCCCGGTTAGTATGCCTGTCAGATGGGGAGGGTATTCAGAATGCGGAGAAAGAGAAATTGATGTTCGCAACAGTTGACAGTTGACAATTAACAGTTAAGGAGCCCCTTCTGGACAATTAGAAAAAAGCTTATCAGGTTAACTCAGCAGCGCGACAAATTTTTGTTTGAAAGGGCGCGCTGCAAATTACCTGTCATTGCGAACCAGTCCGCTTAAGTGGTGTGGCAATCCCCCGGTTAGAGGGGAAATGTATCGAAACGTTTCCAGAAAAAAGAGGATTATTGCGATTTTTGGTGGTAATCGTTACCTGGTTCCATTCAACCGGGGGATTGCCACGCCAGTGTGAGCACTGGCTCGCAATGACAGCGAATATTTGACAAACAACAATTTGCCGTTTTGGTGGTTTCGGGCAGCGGAGGGCGGTTCAGGAATTGTTCCAATTCAGTTGGCTTTCGCGGCGGATGCACAGGCCGTCGGGGCGTTGGAAGAAGGATTCGCAGCAGCTGTCCTCCCGCTGGAACAGGGCCCGGGAGGTGTATTCGGTCCCTTCCAGGGAAACCCGGGTGGTTTCCACGATCAGGTACTCCGCCTCCGGCAGGGGGTCCAGGGTCTGGGGAACGGCTTCGGGGGCATATTCCACCCGGGAAATGAGCTCGTTCCGGCTGTTAAATTGGAGAAGGGCAATGCGCCTGGGTTCGTCTACATAACACAGGTTGATCTTCACGGAGGATGAAAAACCAGACTGCTCTTTCCCGGATGTGGTGGTGACGGAGGAGGTCAGCTCCTGGTTCCAGGCCATTCCCGGGACTTTCTCACCACCGAAGGAGATGCCGCTGCCGCTGACCGCGTAGATTTGCCCATCGGGTGTCTGGTACACGGGATTGATGTAGAAGTGCTCCTGCGGACCACCGGTGGAACAGTAAATTGTGCCCTCCAGGGTGATACCCTCTCCCTGATCGGTGGAGGAGAAGTGGGTCTTTCCGTCACAAATGGCTTCGCTCCCCTTGACCGACCAGTAGGATTCTGTGCCGTTTTCCATATAAGCCGCAAAGTAGGGAATGCCCGAAACCCCTTCGAACACATATTCCTCAGAGGGGGTGCCCCGGTTCTGAAGGACTGCGTAGAGCCTTCCCTGATACCGGGCGGATTCGGCTTCGGTGATTTCCTTCCCGGAGGCCAGCTCCTGCAGGTGATCGCTGAAATAGCCTTCGGCATCAAATAAGTCCAGGTATTCCTCCGTAATCAGCGCACCCACCAGACGGTCGGAACCAGTTTCTTGTTCGCCGGAATCCGAGGGGGCTGTGAAATGGACAAGATTCGCGCTTCCCAGGGCAAATGCTGCCAGCAGGATGCAGACCGTCAGCGCAAGGATGATTTTATTCTTCATGTTCTTCCTCCAGAATTCCGTTGAATTTCAGGATATCCCCCACATCACAATGGAGATAGTAGCAAATTCTATTGACCGTAGCAAACCGGATGCCCTTGGCTTTCCCGCTTCGGAGGATGGACAGATTGGCCTCCGTGATCCCCACCAGAGCGCACAGCTCCTTGGAGGTCATGCCCCGGTCTTTCAGGACCTGTTCCAGATGCACTTCAATTGCCATGGCACACCCCCACTCAGATGAACAGGTCGTTGTCCTCCCGGAGCCGCTTGTTCTCGACCAGGAGCCTGGAAAGCAGCAGGAGAATCAGGGTGAACACGATGCTGACCAGGGGAAGCTCCACGGCGGCGCAGGCCTGGGACAGGTGCGGCAGGAAGAGAAGCTGTGCCGCGTTCACCACAGCCGGGGAGGCTGCGGAAGCCACCAGTGCCGTACAGCTGACCCGGCTTAAGTTTCGGGAGGCTTCCACAATCCCGGATGGGTTCGCTCCGATGACAGGATCCAGAAGCGCAATGGCGTAGATGGAAAGCAGAAGGTCCATTGCATAAGGAACCGAGGCGGCCAGGAACCGGAGCAGGGAAAAGACCGTGTCCAGAGGAGCGGGACTGCCCTTTATGGAGGCAATCAGCTCCCGGAAAGGGGTGCAAACCAGCACGGCCGCGACGTACAGACATAGGGCGTACAGCAGCCGCTTCAGATCCGTGAGCAGCTGAAGGGTATCCCCAACGGCAAAACGCTTCACAAGCCCCACAATCACCGCCAGGAAAATAGCCGACCAGACGCTGACTCCCAGAACAGCCCGGATGATGGGGTAGAATTCCGTACCAGAGCCCACCGTCCCGGGGCAGAAGGCACCGGGATTGGCCATGCCGTAAAGCGCCGCAAACAGAACGGCCGAGAGAAAGAACAGGGAAATCCGCTCCCCTAAGCCCATTCCGGGATGCTTCCGCAGCGCGAGGATAGCAGGCAGCAGGGAGATTCCCGCCCACAAAGCGACTGCCAGACCGTTTCCTATGTTCCCGACCCGGGCGATGGCGGCGATCCCAAGGGCAAGCTGCTCAAAGGGAAAGGCCGGCAGGGAGGAGAACAGAGCGGGAAAACGGTCTGTGAGAAGGACAAGAATCCCAATCAAAACCGCCTCGCAGCCCAGCAGGACATACAGCGTCTTCCGTTTCATAGCGAAGCCTCCAAATTATTGTTACTCGATAATAATACAGATACAATAACACGGAAATTATTGTTTGTCAATAATTTTCTGCTGGCTGATTGACAAATGAGGATATGTTAGTATAATAGGTTTTTCAATGAATGGGTGGGTATGGCTGTCCACGAAAAAGAAGATGCTTTTTTGGGTGCCCGATCCGATTTGCGATTTCAGGGAAAAGGAAAAAAGTATGAAAAAGCGGGCAATATGGATTGTTTTGGAGATTGCGGCGGGGGCGCTGCTCCTGCTGGGCTGCGGTGGGGCTCACGCTTCGGAAACGATTCCCGACACGCTGGGCGAAAAACCGGCAGTGAGCGCCCTTGAGGAAGCGCCGCAAAAGCTGGAGATAGAAGTTCAGGAAAACCGGGAAGGAGAACTGGTGTTTTCCATTTCTATAGAGGATTTTATCGCGGGCTTTAACGAACGGTACCCGATGGATGACCAGCGGAGCTTCCTTTCTCCGCCGGACGGATGAGGAATATCCGGCCTACCTGACGACGGGGGACCGGTTCTATGAATTCTGGGACGCGGTGGGGCGGCAGGAAAACGCCCGGCAGGAAGTTATCACCATCAAAGCCTCCGGGGAGCTGTCCTACCGGTTATTCTTCTTTGAGGATGGCACCCCCTATGTATACAGCATGATTTATTCCCGGGACGGGGAGCGTTACTATGAGAAAATGGAAATTCTGGACTGGACGCTGACGGAGAGGGGAAACTTCTATTACCGGATTTATCCGGCGGAGGATGGCCATTACGCGGATTATACCCTGATTCGGCTGACAGCGCCGGACAGAGGATTGTGGGATATGAACACGCGTTACATTCTGGCCGGAGGATATCTCGGAACCAATCTGTTCCTTACGGACTGGACAGAAAAGAGCTTTGGGGAGCTCAGCTTCAATGACCTGTGGGAATACCTTTACTACGATACCTATGGGGAACCCTTCTGGCCGGAGGGATACCCATTCCTCCAGGAAAAGCACTGCTACGCGATTCCTGCGGAGGAATTCGAAGAGGTGATCCTGCCGTATTTCGATATGGAACGGGAAACCTTGCGCCGGGTGGCGGGATATGACGAGCAGGGAGACTGTTATCCCTGGCACCAGCTGGATACGGACGATCACATTTACCTCAGCTACTACACCATCCAGCCGGAGGTTACGGCTTGCCGGCCCAACCCGGATGGAACGATGACGCTGACTGTTCAGGTGCTGTCCACGGACCTGAAAACGGATTGCCTCTTTGCCCATGAGGTAACCGTCCGTCCGTTGGAGAACGGCAGGTTCCAATATGTCGGCAACAGGGTGACTTACCAGACTGCATATGGGCTGCCGTTCTGCGAGCCAAGGCTGACCTGGGGAGGATAATCGAAAAACCGCCGGTACCGGAGCCCAGAATAGGGCCGGTATCGGCGGTTTGAATTAAGGCAACACCGCTGGGTGGGGACAGCGGGCTTCGGCGGATCTTTTGCCCCAATCGTGCAGTATGAAAAATGGGAAATACATCCAGTATTCCCGCATTTTCCATACTTTCGCTTGTGTCAAAATCTCTCGCCGAATCTCCTTGCCCCATTATGCGGTGCTGCCTTAACTGACCTGGCGGGTGCAGTAGGAGCGGAGCACTCCAGAGCCTCTGAAAAACCGGGCACCTCAACAAACACCCCTTTTGTGTTTGGGGCCATCAGCGGATCTGTTTTCTGCGGAATTCCCGGTACATCATGGGGGCAAGGAGAAGGGTCAGGACGGTGAAGGTGGGGAGCAGGAGGGACATGGCGCTGAACACCTTTCCGAAGATTTCGTACACGTTGAAATAGCGCAGCGCCTGGTAGATTTGCAGGAGCTGGTCGGGGAGCAGGCCCAGAAGCTTGCTGATGCGGTCACTCCCCAGATTGTCCAGGAAGGTGGGAAGGAAAATCAGCAGAAACGGGACGGTGGCGGCGAACATGGACGAACGGGTTTTGGCTGACACCCACATGGTCAGGAAGGCGAAGAACAGATTGCCGATATATCCGCCTACGGCCACCAGAAGCCAGGCCTGCCACAGCTTCAGGTGGTAGAAGCTTTTCCACAGGTCGGTCTGTAGGGGGCAGTTCCATCCATCAAAGCCCAGGCAGATCAGGGTGATCAGGCTGTAGAGCGTCACCGCGGCCCAGTACAGTACGGTCACCAGGAGAAAGCCCGCCTTGACCTTGGCCCAGACTGCCCGGTTCCGGCCCAGAACGGTGCTGAAGAAAATGGAATCGGCTTTCCAGCGGAATTCGTTGGCGAAGATCCCCGCTGCCAGATATCCCAGAACCAGTGCCACGGTCATAATGACAAAGGGAGAATTGTACAGCAGCTGGGTCCATCCTTCGGTATAGTCATAATAGAACGGGGTCTGCAGGGATTCATACTGGTCCACCAGGTAGGAGCGCTCCTTCTCGGTGAACAGATGGGATACGGTAGAGTTTTCCTCATACAGCCACTGCTTCATCAGATTGGTGCGGTTTGTGTAGAAGTCCCCGGCCTGGTCAGGGGTAACCCGCTCGTTGCAGTACCAGTCGAACTCCTGAAAACCGGCGGAATAGGCATAGTTCATCATGTCCAGCACCGGGCGGATGCCCTGCTTCCAGCCGTAGGCAATATCGTTCTGCTTGTAGTCCTTGGACTGGGCCTCCGGCGTGGCGCACAGGCGCTGGTTTTCCCGGATGATGGATTCCAGACGGGCTTCATCCAGGGGGCCTGCCCATTCCTTCTGGGCATGGCGCAGCTTGGAGATGGCCGCGAACCCGGTTTCCGGGTCCCCTGCTTCGTTGACCCATTCCACACCGCTGACGGCCATATAGCTGCTGACGAGGACCAGCAGGAGCGTCAGCACCGCCGCAAGCTTGCCGCCTGCCGACGCGAATACCTTCTTCAGTTCATAGCGTATCATCATCTTCACCCGATCTTTCTCCAAAGTAGTAGAGGAACACATCCTCCAGCGTGGGCTCTGTAAGGACGGCGTCCTCCGCAGGCTTTTTATCGGAGATAATCCGAAGCTCCGCACCGGCAGGGACGGTCTTCACATTGGCGACTTTAAAGGTTTTAAGGGCTTCCTCAATCCGGCCCTTGGCCGCCGTGCAGCACCAGACCCGCTCCGGCATGGAGGCGATGATTTCCTCCGCCGTGCCGGAGATGGCAATGCTTCCATCCTTCATCAGGATAATCTGCTTCGCGATATACTCAATATCCGAAACGATGTGGGTGGACAGCAGCACGATCCGGTCCTCGGAAAGCTCACTGATGAGATTGCGGAAGCGAATCCGCTCGCTGGGGTCCAGACCGGCGGTGGGCTCGTCCAGGATCAGAATCTGGGGATTGTTCAGCATGGCCTGGGCGATGCCTGCCCGGCGCTTCATGCCGCCGGAAAGGGTTTTCATCTTCTGATTCCGGGCCTTGGTCAGGCCTACCTGGTGCAGCAGCTCCTTCACCCGCTGCTTTGCCACGGCAGGACGGATGCCCTTGAGGGCGGCAATGTACATCAGATAGTCCCAGACGGAGAAATCAGGATAAAAGCCGAAGTCCTGGGGCAGATACCCCAGCAGCTTCCGGTATCGGCCGTCCATGGCGAAAATATCCTCCCCGTCCCAGGTGATGCAGCCGGAGGTGGGTTTCATCAGGGTGGTCAGCATCCGCATCAGGGTGGTTTTGCCTGCGCCGTTGACGCCCAGCAGTCCGTAAACTCCGCAGCTCATGGTGAAGTCAAAATCGTTGACGGCCCGGAAGCCGCCGAATTCCTTTGTCAAATGGGTAATTGTCAAATCCATGTCGGTTTTACCTCCCAAGTATTCCGCCGCTGGTTTTGCCCGCGGCAGAGGATGTATCCCATGCAGAAGATGGATGCGGCCAGCATTGCAATCCACATGGGTACGGAAATAGCTTGAAAAACAGCGTCATCGAGAATGACCATAGACCAAACCCCCGACCACAGAACGCACAGCAGCAGGGAAAGGGGCTCGGAATGAATCCGCCTGCTGTAGAGCGTGCCGAAGCAGATGCAGCAGGTCACGTTGAGGGGGAGCACAAGCTGTGTGAGCATCTCCCAGAGTGTGACCTTAGCAAGGAAGGAGGCTCCGGCGAAGAAGGCGGACAGCAGCGCCAAATCCACTCCGGCAAAAAGGGTCAGCCGGGCGGCATAAATGGAGCGGAGGGTGTAGAAGGTGGTGCCCTCCACCTCCAGGGCGTCGAAGCTCCGGTTCTTCCAAACCTCCGGCAAAATCAGGATTACGAACAGCGGACCGGTCAGCCCAAGAATCCGGCGCAGCGTGAAATCCGTTTCTCCGCAGTGCAGCAGGACACAGGCCAGGGCAAGCACAAGGCCCTGCAGCAGCCACCAGCGTTTTTGGATATATTTTCCCTGCTGATACAGAAATTCCAGGTGGGATACGGTTTGCTCCGACTCCCCGGCGAGAAACGCGGCTTTCGACACGGAAATGGTTTCCCGGATTTTTGCTTCGTCGCAGGGGATCTCCCAATGCAGTGAATGCTTCATGTCACATACTCCTTTCCTAAGGTCATCGCAAGCAACTGCTTGGCCCGCTTGATCCGGTATTTTACCAGGGGGAGCCCAATGCCCAGAATCCGGGCAATTTCCTTCTGCTCCATGTCCTGGAAGAAGTACAAAACGGTCACCTCCCGAAGCTCCGCCGGGAGTTTGTCCAGTGCCAGCCGGACATCCGTGCGAAGATCAGAGGATTCGGTTAGGTCCACGGGCTGCTCCGGAAGGTCTTCCAGCGGAAGCTCGGTGGGTTTGCGGTAATGGTCCCGGCAGAGATTGCCCGCGATCACATATAAGTAATTGGCGGCCTTTCCGTAATGCTGATACTGCGGCAGTGTCCGGAAGAACTTCGCGAAGGTTTCCTGGGTCACATCCTCCGCCAGCAGCGGGTCTTTCAGGTGCAGGCGGCAGTAGCGAAGGATGCTTGGGTAGTATTTTCGTACAAAGGCTTCGATGGCCTGGTCGTCGCCGGCGCGCATCCGGTGCAGCAGCAGAAAATCCCCGTCCATATGTTCCTCCCTCCCGTGGTGTTGTAAAAGCGCTTTCATACAGTATAACGATGCAGCGGGGCAAAAAGATAGTCGGAATATAAAAATGTGCTTATCGGCTTTACTCAGCTGCTCGGTAAAATGTTGTTTAGCG
>JBJEYY010000200.1:0-7958 GCA_051887095.1 Faecousia sp.
TCCTCTAACCGGGGGATTGCCACACCACTTAAGCGGACTGGTTCGCAATGACAGCTTTTTTTGGGGCGCACACCTACAAACTCCCAATTTGTCACTGCGCTGCCTTTTCTGCGCTCAGCCGATCTCCTCCAGGATGCACACCGCGTGGCAGGCCATGCCTTCGCCGGAGCCGGTGAAGCCCAAATGCTCCTCGGTGGTGGCCTTCACATTGATCCGGCCCGGCTCCACATTCAGCGCGGCGGCAATATTCGCCTCCATCTGGGGGATAAAATCCTTCAGCTTGGGCCTCTGGGCGATCATGGTCACATCCACGTTCCCCACCCGGTAGCCGGCGGCAGCGATTTTCCCGGCCACCTGACGGGTCAGCTCCAGGGAGTCCGCCCCCTTGTACTTGGGGTCCGTGTCGGGAAAGTGCCTGCCGATGTCCCCCAGGCCCGCCGCCCCCAGCAGGGCGTCGCAGACCGCGTGGAGCAGCACATCCGCGTCGGAGTGGCCCAGCAGTCCCTTTTCATAATCGATCTTCACGCCTCCCAGGATCAGATCCCGTCCTTCGGTGAGCCGGTGTACATCATAGCCGTGTCCGATTCTCATAGCGTCTCCTCCAGCAGCATTTCGGCGATTTTCAAATCCATGGGGGTGGTCACCTTCAGATTCCGCTCGTCCCCCTCCACGATCTTCACGGAGAAGCCCATCCGCTCCACGGCGGAGCAGTCGTCGGTGACCTGGGCGCCGTCCTCCTTCGCTTTTTTCAGTGCCCCCCGGAGCAGATCAAAGTCAAATACCTGGGGGGTCTGCACCGCTTGCAGAGAAGCTCTGTCCGGGGTTTCCGTCACCACTCCCCCCTGTACCCGCTTGATGGTGTCCTTCACCGGAATTCCCGGCGCCGCCGCGCCATAGGTATTGGCCGCCCGGACGGTCCGGTCGATGAGCTGCCAGGATACCAGGGGCCGGGCCCCATCGTGGATAGCAGCCAGCTGGATGTTTTTGGACAGCGTGTTCAGTCCCAGGTGCACAGACTCCTGCCGGGAAGCGCCCCCCGCCACCACGGCAATCACCTTGTCCATCCCGGCAAGCAGGGAGGTAATGGGCCGGATCAGATCCTCCCGGGTCACCACCACGATTTCCCGGATGGCGTCGCAGTCCTGGAAGGCCCGGACGGACCGGACGATCATGGGCTCTCCCCCCAAGGGGGCCATCACCTTGTCAATGCCCCCCATCCGGGAGGCGCTGCCCGCAGCCACAATCACCGCGCCGCAGCGGCGCAGCTTCAGCAGCTCCCGCGCGGGCCGGGTCACCTTCGTAACATCCATATTACAGCTCCTTTACAAGCTCCTTAAAGTAGTTTCCCCGCACCATGAAGTTCTTGAACTGGTCAAAGGCGGCGCTGGCGGGGCTCATGAGCACCACGTCCCCCGGCTCCGCCGCAGCGGCGGCAGCCTTCACCGCGGAGGCAAAATCCCCGCAGTCCACCATCTCCGGCTTTTCCCCGGGGCAGCGTTCCACAGCGGCCCGGATTTTCGGCCCGGTGGCCCCGCCCAGGAACAGTTTTTTCACATGGGCGCAGATCTCCGGCCCCAGGGGGTCGTAGGGAATGTGTTTGTCATAGCCTCCGGCAATGAGAATCACCTTCTCCGGGAAGCTGCGCAGTCCCGCCATGGTCCGGGTGGGGCTGGAGGCGATGGAATCGTTGTAGAACCGGACGCCGTTTTTCACCCGCACCAGCTCAATCCGGTGCTCCACCCCGCCGAAGGTTTTCGCCACCTGGCGGATGTCCTCGTCGGAGGCCAGGCCCTCCACCATGGCGATGGCGGCCATGTAATTTTCCACATTGTGAACCCCGGGCAGCAGAATGTCCGAAACCGGTAGCACAGGCGTCTGTCCCCGGTAAATCACCCCGTCCCGGATGCACACATGGCCCTCCCCCAGCCGGGAGAAAACCTTTGTCTCCCCGGGGCCCCGGAAGGAGGCGGTGATGGGGTTGTCGGCGTTCAGCACCAGCAGGTCCCCTTCGCTCTGATAGCGGAAAATGTTCTTCTTGGCGTCCACATACTCGTCCATGTCTTTGTGGATGTCCAGATGATTGGGGGCCAGGTTGGTAATCAGGGCCCGGCTGGGGCTGCGCTTCATGTCCATGAGCTGGAAGGAGCTGAGCTCCACCACGGCGAAGTCCTCTTGTTTCATCTGCCGCACCAGGGGGAGCAGAGGCGTGCCGATGTTGCCCCCCAGCCAGACGGTTTTCCCAGCGGCCTTCAGCATTTCGGCAATCAGGGTGGTAGTGGTGGTTTTCCCGTCGGAGCCGGTCACGGCAATCAAATGGCAGGGGGAAACCTCAAAGAACACCTCCATCTCCGAGGTAATCTCCGCCCCCCGCTCCTTCAGAGCCTGAATCGCGGGGTTTCCGGGATGCATACCCGGGGTCCGGAAGACCACATCCGCCTCCACGCCCGCAAGGTAATCGTCCCCCACGTGGAGCTTACAGCCCAGGCGCTCCAGCTCCAGCACCTCTTCCTCCAGCTTCTCCCGGGGGGTACGGTCGCAGCCCACCACATCGCAGCCGAATTCCAGCAGCAGCCGCACCAGCGGCCGGTTGCTCACCCCCAGCCCCAGCACCGCAATGCGCTTTCCCCGCAGGGAGGCGAAGAATTCTTCAAAAGCAGCCATAAAGACACTCCTTATTCTAGATTGTACCTTCCCGAACGCAGCGACAAATTGGTGTTTGTCAAATATATGCTGTCATTGCGAGCCAGTGCGCACACTGGCGTGGCAATCCCCCGGCCCCATGGAACCAGGTAACGATTACCACCAAAAATCGTAAGGTTTCCCCACTTGGTAGGGCAATTGTTGATACATTTTACCACTAACCAAGGGATTGCCACACCAGTCTGCGGACTGGCTCGCAATGACAGAAAACTTGGAACGTGTGGTGTAAACACCAATTTATCGTTTCGCATCCCAACGCGTTAATGATTATATAGTATACGCCCCATCGGGGAAATTTGCAAGGTGTTTGACAATTTGGCTTTCTTGGGTTACAATATTTCCGCGACCGGGTCGGACAGCCGCGGACTCACGCCGAAAGGCGGAGGATGAGGAAAGTCCGGGCTCCGCAGGGCAGGGATAACGGGTAACGCCCGCCGGGGGTGACCCCAGGACAAGTGCAACAGAGAGATACCGCTGACTTATTCAGTAAGGGTGAAAAGGTGGGGTAAGGGCCCACCCGGCTTATGGTAACATAAGTTCTACGATGTAAACTCTATCCCGGAGCAACGCCGTGGAGGGACATTCGGCCGGCCCGGCCGTCCCGAGGAGGCGGCTTGATCCCAGGAGCAATCCTGGGGCTAGATAGATGGCTGTCAAGACAGAACCCGGCTTACAGACCCGCGTCGCAAAAAAGCACCGCTCAATCCGAGCGGTGCTTTTCTTTTTGTCTAAAGTCATCCCATACCAGATACAAACAGAACGATAAATTGGTGTTTTGCGGGCTGCGTCCCAAATTTCCTGTCATTGCGAACCAGCGCGCACGCTGGTGTGGCAATCCCCCGGGTGAATGGGGAAACGGAACGAAAACGGCCCTAAAACCTTGGGGGATTGCCACGGAAGGCCTGCGCACTGGCTCGCAATGACAGCGTTTTTCGACGCGCTAAACACCAACTTGTCTGTCCGATCAGGCAATCCAATCAGCTGGTTCACGTTGTCAATTCTCCACGGCCTGCTGGGCCTCCTTGGGCTCCGGGGCCGGGGTAAGGCCGGCCACGTCGGACACGGGCAAGCTAAACGCGATTCCTTTGGCCTTTTTCGCCATGCCCATTTCCTTATAAATCGCGTTCAGCACCCGATCCCGGATGGAGCGCTCCACCACCATCATCAGAATTTCCTTATCCGCGTGGAGGGTGATGCCGAAGAAGGCCGCCGCGTCCTCCCGGACCACGCCCCGAGCATTCAGGATGGTGCCGCCCCGGACACCCTGTTCCCGGGCCACCTCCATCACGTCCTCGGCAAAGCCGGAGTTTACAATGGCAAAAATCACCTCATGCTCGTTGGTTTTCATATTCCCTTTCCCTCCCCCATGCGGTTGTCACTTAAGAAACGGTACAGGTTCACGCCGATGACGCTGCTCAAGGGTACGGCGAAGGACACGCCCTTGCCTCCCCGGATGGTCCGGAATTTGTCCTCCAGGCAGTTCATAATCTCCTCCACCCGGTCCTCCCGGACCACACTGAGGATCACCGCCTTGTGGGGCTCCAGACCCAGGAGACTTGTCAGCTCGGAGCTGGCGGTGCCCTGGCCGGACAGCACCAGCTGGCAATTCACAGAAAACTGGCTGATCACATCCAGGTAGAATTCTCCCTTGGGCCGGTCCACCACGGTGAAGAGGAGCTTCAATTTCTTGATAGCCGATTCGTTTACGGTGTTGTTCATAAGCTCCCCCTCCCTTACAGAAAATTGATGATCTGCTGATCGTCGGCATCCAGGATCCGGCGCATGGCCCGGCGCTCGCTGAGCTTCTCCGCCAGGATTCCCCGGAAGCCCAGCAGCTGAATGGTAATCAGCGGGGCCATGGCAACCAGGGCCACCACGCCGAAGGCGTCCCGCAGCACCGCCTCCGGGCCCTGAACCCCCACGCAGACGCCCACGGCCAGGGGCAGGATAAAGCCCGAAGTCATGGGTCCGCTGGCCACGCCGCCGGAGTCAAAGGCAATGGCCGTATACACCGGGGGCACGAACAGCGACAGCGCCATTGCCAGAAAATACCCGGGAATCACATAGTACACCAGGGAAAAATCAAAAAGAATCCGCACCATGCTCAGGGCGATGGCCGAACCCACGCCCACGCACAGCCCCACCATCATGGAGCGCTTGCTGACCAAACCGCCGGTGACCTCCTCCACCTGGGCGTTCAGCACATGGATGGCCGGCTCCGCCAGCACCACCAAAATACCGATCAGCAGGCCCAGACCGATCAGCAGGGCCGGACTCTGTTTCGCCAGACTCTGCCCCAGCTTGTAGCCCACGCTCATGAAGCCCACGTTCACCCCCGTGAGGAAAATCACCAGCCCCAGAAAGGTAAAGCCGATTCCCACGGCGATTTTCCGAAGCCGGCGGGCAGACAGCTTCAGCAGCAGCACCTGGCAGATCAGGAAGAATCCCGCGATCATGCCCAGTGCCACGGCCACCTCCCGGCAGGTGTGGGCGGCGGTGCGCAGGAAGGTACCGGCGATGTCGCTGCTGACGGAGTAGTCCGGAACCGGATAGGTAAGCTCTTTCCCGGAGAACAGGCCCATCACCAGCACTGCCAGCACCGGCCCCACGCTGCACAGGGAAACCAGACCGAAGCTGTTCTCCTTGGAGCGCCGGTCGCCCAGAATGCTGGCGATACCCACACCCATGGCCATGATAAAGGGCACGGTGATTGGCCCGGTGGTGACACCGCCGGAGTCAAAGGCCAGGGGCAGCAGATTCTCCCCGCCCCGTACTACCAGCAGCAGGGCCAGGCCGAACAGCAGCATGTAAAAGAGCATGAGAATCTGGGAAAGGGATTTCCGGAAGACGATTTTCAGCACGCCCACCAGCAGGAAGGCCCCTACCCCCGCGCCCACGGCGTAGACCAGCACGGTACCGTTCATCACGGCGCTGACCTGTTTCGCCAGCACCTGCAGATCTGGCTCCGCCACGGTAATGAGCATTCCCAGCAGGAAGCACACCGCCAGCAGCAGACCCAGCTTTCGTTTCCGGGAGAGCCCCGCGCCCAGGTGACTGCCCATGGGGGTCATGGCAAGATCCGCCCCCATGCTGAACAGGCCAATTCCAATCACCAGCAGCACGGCGCTGACTGTGAAGGTGATCAGTTCCACCTTGGTCAGCTCCAGCACCGGCGTCAGCGCCAACAGGTACACCAGCACCGTCACGGGCAGTGCCGACACCAGCGCCTCCCTGATTTTCTCCACCAGCTGCTTCAATGCTCATCACCTTTCTTGGACTTGAATTTGGAATCAGAACGATAAATTGGTGTTTGAAAGTGCGCACTGAAGATTCCCTGTCATTGCGAACCAATCCGCAGACTGGTGTGGCAATCCCCCGGTTAGAGGGGAAATGTATCGAAATGTTCCCGGGAAAACGGGGATTGTCGCGGTTTTTGGTGGTAATCGTTACCTGGTTCCTTTCAACCGGGGGATTGCCACGCCAGTGTGAGCACTGGCTCGCAATGACAGCATATATTCAACAAACACCAATCTAAACCTCTATTCCCATTCTACCATACCCCGCGCCGGATGCCAATAGACAAATTGTAAATCATTCCCGGGAAAGCGTCCTGTTCAGGTAATTCAGCACCCGTTTCTTATCGGCAGACCACAGGGGCGCCACCAAATCCCGCTTGGCGCCGTCCCCGGTAATGCGGTAGACGGTCACATTCTCCGGCACCTGGGCAAGGCAAACTTTCAAATAATCCCCATATTCCTCCAGGCCTAAGCAGCGGAACTTCCCCGCCAGATAGTCCTTTTCCAAATCCGTCCCCCGGAGCACATGGAGCAGCTGAAATTTTATTCCATCCGTCCCGGCCTCCACGGCGTACCGGGTGGTCTCGGCGCAATCCTGCGCCGTCTCCCCGGGCAGACCCAGGATGATGTGGGTCACCACCTCAATGCCAGCCGCTTTCAGCCGGTTCACCGCATCCAGGTACACTTCATTTTCATATCCTCTGCGGATGTATGCCACCGACTCCGGGTGGATGGTCTGCAGTCCCAGTTCCACCGTCACGGGTTTGATACCGTTCAGTTGTGACAGCAGCGCCACCTTTTCCGGCTCCAGGCAGTCGGGCCGGGTGCCGATGGCGAGCCCCACAATCTCCTCCGGCTCTATAGCCTGGGTGAAAAGCTGCCGCAGCCGGTCTACGCTGGCGTAGGTGTTGGTAAAGGCCTGGAAATAGGCAATGTACTTCCCGTCAGCGTTTTTACTCCGCACCAGGGCCTTTGCCGCTTCCAGCTGCGCCCGGATTCCCAGGCTCCTCTCTGCCGCGAAGGCCCCGCTGCCGTCCCCGGCGCAGAAGATGCATCCACCCCACCCCAACGTGCCGTCCCGGTTGGGGCAGGTGAACCCCCCGTCCAGGGAAAGCCGGTACACCTTGCATCCGAATTTTTCCCGATAATGCTGATTCGCGGTTTTATACATTCCCATTCCCCCATCCGGCAGGAAATTGCGTGTGTCATTCGTACAAATTGGTGTTTGTAGGGGCGCATCCCATATTACCTGTCATTGCGAACCAGCGCGCACGCTGGTGTGGCAATCCCCCCGTTGAATGGAACCAGGTAACGATTACTACCAAGAACCGTAATAATCCCCTGTTTTTCTGGGTGCTTGTCGGTACATTTCCCCTCTAACCGGGGGATTGCCACGCCAGGTAAGCGAACTGGCTCGCAATGACAGCATATATTCGACAAACACCAATTTGTCGGCCCGGGAGCCGCGCGGGCCGGGACGAAAAGATCCCCCAGCCGGAGGGCTGGGGGATCGGAAGGTGAGAATGGATTACTCGTTGACCTCGGTGACAACACCGGAGCCCACGGTACGGCCGCCCTCGCGGATAGCGAAGCGGAGGCCCTTCTCGATGGCGATGGGGGTGATCAGCTCCACGTTCATCACGACGTTGTCGCCGGGCATGCACATCTCAACACCCTCGGGCAGGGTGATGATGCCGGTCACGTCGGTGGTACGGAAGTAGAACTGGGGACGATAGTTGTTGAAGAAGGGGGTATGACGGCCGCCCTCTTCCTTGGACAGGACGTAAACCTGGCCGGCGAACTTGGTGTGGGGCTGGATGGAGTTGGGCTTGCACAGAACCTGGCCGCGCTCGATGTTCTTCTTGTCGATACCACGCAGCAGAGCGCCGATGTTGTCGCCGGCTTCGGCGTAGTCCAGCAGCTTGTGGAACATCTCGATGTCGGTGACGACGGTGTTCAGCT